>JANPLG010000256.1:0-9063 GCA_031426395.1 Actinomycetes bacterium | reverse complement strand
GAAGGCAGACCGGGAACCCTCCTCCTGCTGCTTGGCAAAGTAGCTGACGGTGATCGGGATCATCGGGAAGACGCAGGGCGTCATCAGCGCGAGGAACCCTGCACCGAAAGCGAAGAGCACGAAGCTCAGGAGTCCCTGCCCCTTCGCCTTGTCGAACTGCTGCTGAGTGGTGACCGAGCCCGCCGTTCCGGGGGTGCCCGCTGTGCCAGGGGTGTTGCCCTGGCCGCCAGGGGCGGGAGGCGCGGGGGGTTCGTAGCCGTCCGGTTGGGACGGAGGCGTGGTGGACGGCTTCAGGCGGTCCTTCCGGGCGGCACCGGCGGCCACCGTGAAGTTGAAGGGAAGCTCATCGGCGAGCGGGCGGGTGCAGGTGCCCTCCTGGCAGGCCATGAAGCGGACTTTGCCGCTTGCGGTCAACTTGCCCTTAGCTCTCGCCGCGACCCTGACGGGGATGCCGAACGCGACCGCCTTCTCGAAGTAGCCGACTTCGATCTTGAACCCGGCGTCCATGTGGCGCTGCGGTGCCGGCTCCAGCGGCTTGCCCGCAACCGTGAGGCCCTTGCCGGGGAGGAGGCTGACGGCAGTCGGCAGTGGGGCGGCCACGCCCTCCGGGTGCTTCTCCTGCGAATAGATGTGCCACGGCTCCTCTACAGTCGCCTCAAGCACAACCATCCCAGTCTCGCCAGCACGGATGTCCTTGGGCTCCAGTCGAGCGGTCCACTTGACCGGACCGGCAGCCTGAGCCGGAAGCACGCCCACCAGCAGGGTGAGGACCGAGAGGGAGAGCAGGTAGCGAAGTGTTTTCATCCGTCCGTTCCGGTGGGTGGCCGAGCCGCAGGTGCAATCTGGCGGGGTAATTGGGGGAGAAGGCAGATCGCGGAGAACCGTGGATCGGACTCCAGGAATGCAGCCTTCGTCATTCACTATTACGCAGCCCGACGAGCGAATGTCAGGCCCGTTCCCCGCCCGAGCCTCTGCGCCAGTGCCGCAACCCCGGCTGGCGACGACATGAAACCTGACCGACCGTACTGCTATGGGTTCATGCGTGCGGCTCTGATAGAGGATGGGCGGACTTGAACTTACGACCTCGCATTGGGATCACAAGCGGCTTCTCCAGCCCGCGCTGGGCCGCAACCGGCGCGTCGTGGCAGGCCTACGCGCGAGCCGTGGAGCAGGCGGGCGGCCAGCCGGTGCATCTCTCCGACGACACCTTCGGGCGGGAGCGCGCGGTGGTGAAGGGACTGGACGGGCTGCTCCTCACCGGCGGGAAGGACATCGACTTGGCGCACTACCCCAACGCGCCGCACTTCCCCGGCGAGAGCAACGCTGAGGTGATGGCTCGCCACCGGATGGAGCCGGAGCCGGAGCGGGATCGCTACGAACTGCCGCTCTTCCTGGAGGCTCTCCAGAGGGACAAGCCGATCTTCGGCATCTGCCGAGGATGCCAGGTGATCCAGGTCGGCATGGGCGGTCAGCTCATCCTCGACATTCCTACCGAACTCTCGACCCCGCTTCGCCACTCGGCGTGGCCGGACCCCGATCCGCGCAGCAGTTTCCACGCCATCCACGTGGAGGTGCGGACGCTACTCTCGGATGCGTTGGGACCGGCACCGCACTTTGAGTGCAACAGCCGCCACCATCAGGCGGTGCGCCCTGGGACATGCGCCTCCGCCCGCATCACTGCCGTCTCCCCCGTGGACGGGGTCGCCGAGGCGATTGAGGTGCCGGCTCGGCGGTGGGTGGTCGGCGTGCAGTGGCACCCGGAGCACGCGGACGACCACCATGTCCGTGACCGCCACTCACCGCTGTTCGATGCGTTCGTGCGGGCGGCTCGGTAGGCTGGCGGGGGTTGGGAGTCAGGGGCCGGGGTTTGGGGGGACACGGGCAAACGCTCGCGCCCGAAATCCGCATTCCGCATTCCGCATTCCGCATTCCGCATTCCGCATTCCGCATTCCGCATTTGAGCGCCTACTGCCCCGCGGCCCTGCTGGGTGCGAGCCTCACTTCGAAGCGGCGGGCGTGCTGGACGGCGACCACGAGATTGAGCACCCGTGACTTTCGGTTAGGACGTAGCCCCAGGGCAAGGATGCGGCCCGCTTCCGTCTTACCTTCGGCCTCTCCCGTGAGCGGCACAATGCGGTTGTAGAAATCCGTGGCGCGGAGCAGGGTGACCCGGAGATCCGGCTGGGACGGATCGATGCAGAACTGCACCGAGGGCACCGCGTCCCGGTGGAGGACGCCCTGTGGCGGCTTGGTTCCGGGACCCGCAACCGCCAGCAGTTTCACCATTCCATTCGCCCTTGAGGTTTTGGTTCCACGCCGCGCAAGTCGGGTGTAGCTCTTCCGAGCGGGAATGGGCAGCCCGGGAAGGGTCCAGAGCTCTGCGGGAGCGAAGCCGCGCGTGAAGTCCGGGCTGATTCCGCGCGGAGCCCGAGCCACCTCTACGCGAGCGCGCCAGGGGAAGGCCACCGAAGTAGGCGGCGCGGGAAATGCGAAGTAACCCTCCCCGGGAGTGGTGAAACCGGTGACGCAGCGGTTCGCCTTCCAGACGCTGGACTTGCCGTGCGGAATCGCGAGAGAGGCGAGGCCCCAGTCGCCCGTTGGCTGCTCCCCCTGGGTGATGCGGACGGCCACCCGCGCCCACGGCACCTCGCCACGTCGGGCGGGCGAGCGGAGGTCGCGCGGGCTTAGCCCCGTCCTCAACTGGCTGATGGCCAACCGCAGATCTCCGCGCTCAACAATCACCTCATCGCCCGCAGACTGGCTGGCAGAGCCGGCTTCCGTGTCGGCAGCCAAGGTACGGATCGGCATGAGGGCCAGCGAAGAGTCAGCCGGCAACGGAGCGGCTGATGCCAGGCTTGCGGCGACCAAAAGGGCGAGCGAAACGCGGGCCATGACGATGGGGTGGGGAGAAATCATCTGCGGCTCCAGGGGAGTGCGATCAAATCCGGATTCGGATCGGGTGCCCTTTGGGCGATACTCGGATTGCAGGGCGGGTTGCTGAAGGCAGATGGCGAACCCGGGAGTCCCTAGGCTGATGCGGGCGGACACCCGCGCTCCTGTGAGACCTGCACCGCGCTAAGTATAGGCGCTTGACTGCACTCCCGGCAGGGTTGCCTTGGCATCATCCGTGCGGTCATCTTGAAGAGGCGCACCGCTCCGTTGCGTTTAAGCAAAGGCGGGGCCGCGGAAGTCCTATCGGGTCCTTGTCGTGCTATCCTTGATCGGAAGCGGAGACTCATCAGGGTGGCCGAGGGGCGAGCATTGACGGGTAGTGGCTTCCCCCGCTTTCCTTGGCGGGACCTGATGCGCGGGAGTGGTGATTGATGCTGCCTTGGTCTGAGATCCTCAGCGGGATTGTCTGGTTCAGCTACTCGTGTTTCTTTGAATGGGTGGCGCATCGGCATTTCATGCACCATCCCCGCTTCCCGCTCAAGGATGCTTTCCGGGGGCACATGGCCCATCACAAGACCTTCCGGGGCGACGAGCGCTTCCAGTCCGAGCCGCACACCCATCCCGGCGGCGTGGCGCTCAGATGGTACGCCTTCCCTGGCATGATGCTGGGGCACGCGCCGGTCTGGCTCCTGATCCAGCACCTGCTGGGTGTGCCGATCTTCTGGGGTGCGCTGGCCGGCTGCGCCATCTACTTCGCGGGCTACGAGTACACTCACTACCTGATGCACGCGCCGCAGGGGCACTTCATCGAGCGCTTCGCGTGGTTCCGCTTCACTCGCGAGCATCACCGGCTGCATCACCAGTACATGCGCTGCAACTACAACGTCTTCATCCCGTTTGCGGACTTCTGCCTGGGAACGCTGCGCCGCTAGGCAAACGCCTGGGTGATTTGCCGCTGATGCGAGCAACGGTGCCAAGCTTCCGCCGTCACCTACATGGCCCTATGAAATCGACATTCCTCTCCCTCGCCACCCTCGCGGCGCTCGGCCTCGGCATCGTGGCCGTGGCGGACGGCGCTGACGACAACGTCCCCGAGAAGGTTCGCCCGGTCCCGCCGCCGGGAGTCTCGGTCCCGGCCTCAGATCGCGCGGTTCTTGAGCAGGGCCTCTCGGAACTCGGCACCAGCCTGTCCAGCCTGAAGTCGGACGCGAAGGCGGCGCCGTTCCTGGCGGATGTGCAGATCTACCACAACGCCGTGCGGTACGCGCTCCAGTACGGCGAGTTCTTCGCGCCGGCGGACATCCAGAAGGCGAAGACGCTCCTTCAGACCGGCAAGGACCGGGCAGCGTCCCTCAGCCGGGGAGAGACGCCCTGGATCACGAAGAGCGGACCAACCGCCCTGGGCTACGTCTCTCGCATTGATGGCTCCGTGCAGCCGTACGGGCTGTACATCCCGGTGAGCTACTCACCCACGGTTCCGCATCGGTTTCGCCTCGACACCTGGTTTCACGGGCGCGGCGAGAACCTGAGTGAGGTGAACTTCATCTCGGGCGTGCAGGGGAATGGCGGGCCGTTCGTCCGGCCAGACACCTTTGTGGTGCAGCCTTATGGGCGGTACTGCAACGCGAACAAACTGGCGGGTGAGGTGGACCTGCACGAGGCGCTGGCGGACATCAAGCGGCGCTACAAGATTGACGAGAACCGGATTGTGGTGCGCGGCTTCAGCATGGGCGGCGGCGCAGCCTGGCAGTTTGCGGCGCACAACGCCTCCGAGTGGTGCGCCGCAGCCCCGGGTGCTGGTTTCTCAGAGACGGCGGACTTCCTGAAGGTATTCCAGCGCGAGAAGCTCCAGCCCACCTGGTGGGAGCAAAAGCTATGGCAAATGTACGACGCGCCAGTTTACGCGCCGAACTTCGCCAACCTGCCGACCGTTGCTTACAGCGGTGAGAACGACAGCCAGAAGCAGGCCGCCGACGTGATGGCGAAGGCGCTGGAGGCGGAGCAGATTCCGCTGGTCCACATCATCGGGCCGAAGACGGGGCACAGCTATCACGCGCAGTCGATCCCGGAGATCAATGCCCGCATCGATGCGATTGTGGAGCGTGGCCGCAACCCCGCACCGCGACGGGTGCGCCTTGCCACCCCCACCCTGAAGTTCAACCGGCAGGCATGGGTGACGGTCGACGCGATGGGCAAGCATTGGGAGCCGGCACGGGTGGATGCGGAGGTTCAGGACGACCGGAACGTCCAGGTGACCACCAGCAACGTGACGGCGCTCACGCTCTCCATGGCTCCCGGCCACGCACCGTTCACCTTCCGCCCGGCCCCGACCGTCAGCCTGGACGGCACCAAGCTGACCGCCGCCCCGATGCTCTCCGATCGCTCCTGGACCACGCACTTCCGTAAGGAAGGGAAGCGCTGGGTGCGGGTCGCCACGCCCGAAGAGGAAGGTCTGCGGAAGCGGCACGACCTGCAGGGCCCGATTGACGACGCCTTCATGGACAGCTTCATGATCGTGCGGCCGACCGGCAAGCCGGTGGCACCCGGGGTGAGTACTTGGGTCGACAGCGAGCTCCAGCACGCCATCACCGAATGGCGGCGGCAGTTCCGCGGCGAGGCCCGCATCAAGAACGATGTCGACATCACCGACGCGGACCTGGCGGCGCACAACCTGGCGCTCTGGGGAGATCCGGGCAGCAACAAGATCCTCGCCCGGATTGCGGACCGCCTACCGATCCAGTGGACGGCGGAGGCTGTGGTGGTGGGTGACCAGCGCTATCCCGCCGGGACGCACGCGCCGGTCTTCATCTTCCCCAACCCGCTCAACCCTCGGCGATACGTGGTTGTCAACAGCGGCTTCACGTACCGGGAATACGACTACCTGAACAACGCGCGCCAGGTGCCGAAGCTGCCCGACTGGGCCATCATCGACACGACCACCCCGCCGAACAGCCGGTACCCCGGCAAGGTGGTGACGGCGAACTTCTTCGGCGAGCGGTGGGAGCTGGTGCCGGGACCGAAGTAGGCGGTGCTGGCCGTGCCGCTCTCCATCTTTGACGCAGACGGACACAGAGTTCACAGAGGGGACGGAGCTCAGGGGAGGGGACAGTCTGGGCAGGCTGACCACACTTGGCAGATCATCGTCCTCCGCCGACGCCTCTTCTCTGGGAACGGCTACCGACATTCATTAGGATGCTCTCCGGGCAACCTTGGCGTTGGTTTGGGCGTCTGTGAATAGGTAGCTTGTCCGTCCTGGAACCTCTCGAATGCGCAACACTCCGCTCTGCTTGCTCTTGACGCTGCTGCTGGTCGTGACCGGCCTGGTGGCGTCCCCAGGGCGGACCGCTTCCGCTACCTCCGGCGATATTGCCGGGACGGTCACGGACACAGCGCAACGGCCGATCCCCAATGCTCTGGTGCGCGTGCAGTTCGGCCAGCAGCTTGCCAGCGCCCGCTCGGGGGCGGACGGCCGGTACCGGATGGCTAACCTGACGCCTGGTGAGTACCAGCTTGCGGCAGGCAAGCCTGCCTACGACGGGCAGCTCCGGCAGAATGTCGTGGTGGCGGCCAACAGCACGGTAACCGTGAACTTCCGCCTGGCGTTCGGCAGCCTCACCACCGGGGCGGTGGAGGCCATCACCACCACCAGCGGCGGTACCCCGCTCATAGGGACGCAGGTAGACCTCTTCACCCTGAACGGCTTCGTCAGCCGGCTGAGCAGTGACGATGCGGGTTCCGCAGTGTTTCCGGGACTTCCTCCGGGAACCTACTTCCTGGAGACGCGACGCGAAGGCTATGGCAACGTGCGGACCCGCACTTTCAGCGTCCGAGCGGGACAGCTCTTCGCCTTCCGGATCCCACTGCCGCGCGATCCGAGCCAGGTGGGCGAGTTGTCCGGCACAATTCGCGATTCCGAGGGTTTCCCGGTTCGCGGCGCTGAAGTCGAGATTGTGGATGGCCTCGTCCAGCGGAGCACGCGATCCGGCGACAACGGCCTCTATCGTCTGGTCAAATTGATTCCCGGCGGAGGCTACCGGCTGCGGATCACCGCCCGGGGCTTCGCGCGGCAGGATACCGGCCAGCTCACCGTGAGACTGGGGCAGGCCACAATCCAGGACTTCTTCCTCGTACCGAACGAGGGGTCCAAAGGATCGATCACGGGCCTGGTTCGCGACAATGAGAACCGCGCCATCGCCTTCGCAGCGGTGCAGGTCACGGCGGGTCCGGTGGCCGGTCAGACGGTCCAGACCGACGGCAATGGCCGATACCTGATCCAGGAACTCACGCCCTCTTCCAGCTATGCGATCATCGCGTCGCAGCCCGGCTTCGCACCGGCGGGCACGTCGGCGATCAGTGTGGAACGTGCCCGCACCACCACCGTCAACCTCGTGCTTAAGAACCAGTCGGTGTCGGCGGGCACCTTGCAAGGGACCACGCGGGTCGCCGGAAGCCTCGCGCCGCTTCCGGGTGTGCTTGTTGAGGTAATCACCGGCGAGAGCGCCGGCCTTGCGGTCCTGACGGATAGCGCCGGTCTCTACGAGTTCGAGGGTGTCATCCCCGACCAGGGCTACACGCTGCGGTTCACGAAGGACGGTTTCAACGTCTTCAGCCAGGGGTTGATCAACGTCACCTCCGGCACCACGGTCACCGTCAATGCAGATCTGGAGGCGCGGGACGCCAGGACCGGCCAGCTTGGCGGGACCATCCGCATTGCCGGGGCCGGCGCCCTTGCAGAAGCGAAGGTCACGCTGTTCCGCGGTCCCACTTCGCCGCTCACCGCCACCACGACGGCACTGGGCGTCTATTCCTTCCGCAATCTGGCGCCGGGGACCAACTACGCCATCCGGGTGGAGAAGCGCGGCTTCATCACCGCACAGAGTGCCAATCAGACGGTGCAGAACGGTCAGACCACCACGGTTGACCTCAGCATCCCGCGCATCACCAACGCAGGCAACATCATCGGCCGGGTGATCAATCTGTCGCAGAACGGCATTGTTGGCGCCCGCGTAAGCATCATAGTGGGACCGTCGCGCCCCGCCGACGTCTTCACGGACAACACCGGAAACTTCGCCTTTGAGTCGCTGACGGCGGGCACCTACATGCTTCAGGTGACGGCCAATGGATTTCCCACACGCAGCCAATCGAACGTGGTGGTGAGCGCCAACAGCACCGCGCGCCCCACGATCTTCATGACCCCTTGACCACGATCCATTTCACAACGGTTACGGCCCGCGCTTCGAGTGTGCAGCAGAGGGGAACGAGTACGGTTGGTGAATGCTTGGAACTTCCCGCTCCCTCCGCGCGTGAATGTGCCGCATCTCGCCTGAACGGCATCGTGCGAGAATTGGTCGGCCCCCCGGCCCCCAATTCTGGGGGAGAACTCCGTCGCCGCGAGATAGGCCTCAGCAGATCGTGAACCGGCACCTGGGAGATCCTGACAGCAGCGGGCGATGCGTTTGGGGTGAAGGTGGTGGCGGATGGCGGATCGGGGTCAGCACTCACGGGTCTACCGCGCGGAAGCGGTGGTGCTGCGCCGTGTCAGCATCGGTGAGACCGACCGCGTCCTCACGCTCTTCACCCGCGAGCGCGGCAAGCTGAGCGCCATCGCCAAGGGAGCGCGCGGACCCAGGAGCAAGCTCTCCGGCGTCACCGAGCCGTTCACCTACTTTAACGGGCTGCTTGCAGTGGGGCAGAACCTGGACGTGCTCACGCAGGCGGAGGTGCAGGACGCCTTCCCCGCTCTGCGACGTGACCTGGACAAGGTGGGCTACGCCTCCTACTTCGTTGAAATCGTGGAGGCGGGCCTGGAGGAGCGGCAGCCGCTTCCGGAGCTGTGGGAGCTGCTGGTCGCCGCGCTGGGCACGCTGACCACGGCAACCACGCCCGATGTCCTGGCGCGCGCCTTCGAGCTGGGGGCGCTCACCCTGCTGGGTTATGAGCCGCACCTGGACGTCTGCGCGCTAGACGGGGAGCCGGTGGTGGGAGCGGGGGCGGCCTTCCACCCGCTCAAGGGCGGCATGCTCTGTCCCCGGTGCGCCCGCTCCACGCCGGGAACGCTGCCCGTCATGGAAGCGGACCTCGCCGCCATGCATTCGTTCCTGAATGCGCCGTTGGTGCGCGCGGCCAACAGCATTCTGCCGCAGGCCGGTCGCCATCGGTTGGCCCGCTGCC
>JANPLG010000255.1:0-8480 GCA_031426395.1 Actinomycetes bacterium | reverse complement strand
CATGGGCGGCATGGGCGGCGGCATGGGTGGCATGGGCGGCGGCATGGGTGGCATGGGCGGCGGCATGGGTGGCATGGGCGGCGGCATGGGTGGCATGGGTGGTGGCATGGGCGGCGGCGGCTTCGGCGGCGGCGGCGGACGCTTCTAAATCCCCTCTAAACTCCCAACTCTTGTGGGAGGAGACTCCCGTAGGAGCGGCTAACTACTGGGTCGTCCTCCGTCTTCAAGACAGCGGACGACCCAACTGCTCTTCAGGCAAGCGCGGCGGCCACGAACCCTCTTCGGGTCGCCGCCTCGGATCGCCGGTAGACCTCTGGCTTCGCTTCCAGTCCCCGCGTCCTTCCCCTCCAGCTTTCCAACCAAGTAAACGCGGTGCTGCCTTCAGGCAGCGAACCAGCTTACAACCCCCATTTGACCGGCCCCCACCCCCTTCGGCGGCCCGGCGAGGAGTAATGGCTTATGAATCGACGCGTCCTGCGTATCGGCGCGCTCTGTGGCGTGCTGATGGCCGGCTGTGCCGCAACGGGCGCCCGGGCTGATGAGCCGAGCAAGCTCGTGACCATCGAGCTAACAAAAGTTCCGCTCTCTCAGGTCATTCAGCTCTTGGCCAACAGCGCCGATATCGAGATCATCTTCGATGATCCCGAGGGGAAGCTGGCTGATACGGTCATTCAGCTCATCCGCATCAACAACCGAACCATTGATGTCGCGCTGAAGCAGGTCTGTGCAGCGGCCCGCGTTCACTACTCCCGCGATAAGGACGGCATCTACTACATCTCCGCGAATCCGGCGCCCATGCCGGCCCCGGTAGTGCCGCTCACCCGGCCCGTGATGCCCGTGAACCAGCCGCCGCTCGACATCGAGCCGCCGCTGGAAACCGTGGTGGAGAAGGTGACGCTCGGGTTTGCGGATCAGGCGGAAATCCTACGGATGCTCGTCACCTGGCACTCCGGCAAGCCGCTGGCGGATGCGGGACGGGTGAAGTCGCTGGATGAGTTGAACATCATGCCTGGCATCAAGGACGATGCCACCGGGCAGGTCTATCTTCCTCAGAACTCCGGTCCTGGGATGAGCAACCTTCCCTCGCTCTTCCCGGGCGCGGCGAACGGCAACCGTGGCGGTCTCACTGGCGGTGGTCAGTTCGGCGGCGGCGGCTTCGGCGGTGGTGGCCTGGGCGGCGGCGGCGGTGGCGGTCTGGGTGGCGGTGGGTTCGGCGGCGGCGGTGGTGGCCTGGGCGGCGGCGGCCTCGGCGGCGGTGGCGGACTGGGAGGCGGCGGCGGTGGCGCTGGTGCCAACCTCGTGCCCGAAGGGATCACCGGTATTCTTGGCGTCCCGCTCGACAACTCACTCCTCGTCCGCGGCACGCCGGAAGACATTCAGCAGCTGAAGAACATCATTCGGCTGCTGGATATCCCCCCGCGCCAGATCTCTATCAAGATCGAGCAGATCGCTGTCACCAGCACCTTCCAGGAGAGCTTCGGTATTGACTGGAACGTGAACTTCAACGATATCGACATCACCACCGGAATCGGAACTTCCTCCGGCGGCGGCATCTCGGTGGCTATCATCGGTGACAGCTGGAGAGCCCAGTTCGCAGCGTCCGTTTCCAGCGGCAAGGCCTCTATCATCGACTCGCTCACCATCACCACGATGAACAACGTTCCGGCGTTCATCACCCAGTTCAGCACCAGCTACGTCTTCCTGCCCATCACCACGGCGGTTCAGGGCGCGGGGGTGCAGACGCAGTTCTTCCCGCTTCCCATCACGGCGCAGACCCAGCTTCTGGCCTGGCCCCGCATCAACGGTGACGGAACCATCACCATGATGATTCCGTTCCTGCTCTCGCGATTTGTCGGAGAGTCGGTGGGGCCTGATGGACAGCGGATTCCTAACCAGGTGTCGACGCAGCTCAACGCGCTTCGGCGTGTGACCAGCGGGCAGACCATTGTGGTGGGCGGGATTGTCAACCGGACGGAATCCACCAGTAGTTCCGGCATTCCGATTTTGAAGGACTTGCCTTTCATCGGCGGTCTCTTCAAGAACCGGTTGCAGAGCCGGGCCAACACGGAAACGCTGTTCTTCTTCACGCCCACCATCCTCGACGATCCAATTGGACTCGGCGACGGCGGCTAGCGCAGCTAGACCCGTTGGACTTCCACTTGCGGACGCCCGGTGGCACCTTGTGCTTCACCGGGCGTCGCTGCATCCGGGGGGGCACGCCGCTTCCCTGCGGCCCGTGCTAGAGTAAACGAGCCGGGAGCAGGTACGACAGGCACGACATGAGCGCCAGGCGCCGAGGGCACGGTTGGATCCGCACGACAAGCGAAACATAGTGCTGGTCGGGTTCATGGGGACCGGCAAGTCCGTGGTCGGGCGGCTGCTTGCCAGGCGCCTGCACCGCCGCCGCTTCGATACCGACGCCTGGGTCATCAGCGAGGCCAGCATCCCAATCGCGGAGATCTTCCAACGATTCGGAGAGGAGCCGTTCCGCGAGATGGAGACCATGGCCGCGAGGGAGGCTGCCTCACCTCAGCGTCTGGTGGTCTCCACCGGCGGCGGCATCCTCGGTCGGGACGAGAACCTGGCGCTGCTCCGCTCCGGCGGCGTGCTCATCCAGCTTTGCGCCCGTCCGGAAGTCATCCTTGAGCGGACACGACCCTGGAGCAAGCGCCCGCTCCTCTCCGGCACGGACGACCCTCTCAGACTCATTGAAGAGCTTCTCGCGCAGCGCGCGCCCAGGTACGCGCTGGCCGACTGGACCATCGATACTTCGGATCTGGCATTGCCGGAGGTTGTGGAGAAGATATGCGAACAGTTGCCGTTTCTCTTGGGGAGCGGAGCTACTCTGTCAAGGTAGGCCGAGGTCTCCTCGCGCAGCTTGGCGTGGAACTCCGCTCGGCCAGCATGACCGGGGCCATCGCGTTGGTCCACGATGCCGCACTGGCTGCCACCTACGAGCCTCAGGTGCGGGCGTCCCTGGACGGCGCCGGATACAAGGTCACCAGCGTGCCCGTCCCCTCCGGCGAGGGGAGCAAGAGCCTGGAGCAGCTCTCCCGGCTCTACCAGGCGTTCGCCGGCAATGCGCTGGACCGTGGCACCACCGTCGTGGCCCTCGGCGGCGGCGTGACGGGCGATCTTGCCGGCTTCGCGGCTGCTTCCTACCTGCGCGGCGTGCCGTTCGTTCAGGTGCCCACCACGCTCCTCGCGCAGGTGGACGCCAGCGTGGGGGGGAAGACTGGCATCGACCTCCCCGAGGGCAAGAACCTCGTCGGAGCGTTCCACCAGCCATCCCTCGTGCTCGCGGATCTCGATACGCTCGCCACGCTGCCGCCAGAGGAGTACCGGGCGGGATTGGCCGAAGTGATCAAAACCGGGGTCATCGCCGACGCCGCCTTCTTCGACTACCTGGAATCGAACTCCGCCCGCCTTCTCGAGCACCAATCCGATGTCGCAGAGCAGATCGTCGTCCGCTGCTGCGAGATCAAGGCGGACGTGGTGGGTTCAGATGAGCGGGAATCCGGTCGCCGTGCGATCCTCAACTACGGTCACACCATCGGGCACGCGGTGGAAGCGGTGGCCGGCTACGGCACCTACCTGCACGGCGAAGCAGTCGCCATCGGGATGGTCGCCGCAGGCTGGCTCTCCAGCCGCCTGACCGGTTTCCCGGAAGGCGATGCAGCCAGGAATCGAAAGCTGCTTGCGGAGGTCGGCTTGCCCCTTCGGCTCCGAGAGCCACTTGAACCGCTTGCCTTGATGGAAGCCATGAAGCGGGACAAGAAGGCGCGGGGTGGGGAGCTACGGTTCGTTCTGGCGCGGCGAATAGGGGAAGTGGAAGTCGTTTCCGTGCAGGAGCGCGACGTCTTGGCGGCGCTTGAGGTGATTCACCCGAGTCATGCCGCTCTCTGATCTGCCGGAGAATCCAGCCAAGCTGCCCTTCTGGGCGTCCGCCGTCCTTGTGGGCGGGGGAGCGGTCTGGCTCGCCCTAGTGCTCGGGGCCTACTGGGCACTCGCAATGGTCGACCCAAGCGTTAACCCACGAGCGCAGGTGGCGGGAGTCCTGGACGTTCAACGGCTGGTGTTCGGCCCCATCGGGGTGCTCCTATTGGCAGCGATTCTGGTAGCCGGTATAATCTTCAGAATGAAGGAGCAGCGCGTGGGCCACGCAACGGCGCGCTCCATCGTTGACGGCTCCGCCCACGAACAGGAAACCCCATGAGCTTCGAGGTCCAAGCGACCGGAACGGCCGGGGCACCGAAAGGCGCGGCGGCGGATGCGTCCAGTTTCGGAGCCGGGGGCGCTACCCCCATCCGAGACCGGTACGAACTGGGCGAGCGCCTCGCCGAGGGCGTGCTCTTCACGATCTTCCGCGCCCGCGAGCTCGAGAGCGGACGCTCCGTAGCCGTGAAGGTCCTCAAGCCTGAGTTCGCGCAGGACGAGGCATTCGTGACCCGTCTCCTAGCGGACGCGCAACGCGCCGTGCGGCTTCGGCACCCCCACATCGCTGAGGTGTACGAGGCGCGCAGGGAGCAGAACACCGTTGTCCTTGTCACGGAGTGGGTGCGCGGGATCAACCTCAAGGACCGCATCATCCGCGTGGCGCCCTTCCCGCTGGCCGTCACCATGGACATCCTCCTGGCGTGCGCGGAAGCGGTCAACTTCGCGCACAAGCAGGGCATGGTCCACGGCGACCTCCGCCCGGACAACGTGATCATCACTCCGGACGGCCGCGTCAAGATCACCGACTTCGGCGTGGCCGGAGCGGTTGCCACCTCCAGCAAGGCGCAGATGGTGTCCTTGAACCAGGCCGCACCCTACCAGGCACCGGAGGTGACCCAGGGCCGCGCCCCTGAGCCGGGTTCGGACATCTACTCGCTCGGCTGCTCCCTCTTCGAGATGCTCTCCGGCGATCCGCCCTACGCATCCGAGAGCCCACTCACCCTGGTGGTCAAGCACCTCAACGATCCGATTCCTTCGCTCCGGAAGCTGAACAACTCCGTTCCGGTCGCCATTGAAGGCATGACGAACAAGTGCCTCCAGAAGTCACCGGGCGCCCGATACCTGAAGGTGGAAGACCTCCTCCAGGACATCCACGCCATACGGGATGCGCTGCGGAACGACCGACCTTTAACCTGGTCGCCCATGGACCGCCAGCAAGGCCCTGTCCGTGCCGCCAGCCAGCCAGCAGCGCCTCCGCAGAAAGCGCATCCCGTGTCCGCCGCTCGCACCTCAACACAGTCCGCGAAGCGCGCCGCAGCGCAGGAAAGTGACGGAGGCCCTAGCCTCAAGCTCCTACTGGGGCTGCTGGCCTTCGCCGGGCTGATGATCGCCGGCTTTATCGTCACCATGGGCCTGCTCCTTCAAGCGCCCAGCACGGTCGCCGTCCCGCTGAATCTCGTCGGCATGAGTGAGATCGCGGCCCGCGCAGAGCTGGCAAAGCTCAACCTCAAGGCCGAGACGCGCCAGGAGTTCAACGAGAAGCAGACGCCGGGCACCGTCTTCAACGTGCAGCCGCCCGGCGGGCATGAACTCCGCGCCGGCAAGTCGGTCGTCCTCTCGGTGAGCAAGGGCGCGGAGCCGGTGACGGTTCCGGACGTTGTCGGCAAGGAAGTTGCCGCTGCGCAGAACGCCGTCCGCGCTGCCGGCCTAGTGGTGGGGGGCACGAAGGAAGAGTTCAGCGAGGTTATCCCCAAGGGCCAGGTGATGGCCCAGACCCCCGGCGGGGAGCAGCGGACCGCGAAGAAGACTCCTGTGGAGCTGACCCTCAGCAAGGGGCCTGAGCCGATTCCAGAACCGAAGACGGTCCACGTCGACCCGGTTGAGCCGCCCCCGACCGGCGAAGGCGAGAACGGCGGCGAGCCAGGTGAAGTGGTGTCGCAGCAGCAGGAAGTGACAGTGGAGATACCTGCGCGCTCCAACGGGCCGCAGCGGGTCCGCATCGCAGTGGTGCAGGACGACAATTCCGAGGACACCGTCTACGACGGAGAGCACCAGGCCGGAGACACCGTCCGGGAGACCGTCACCACCCGTGGCCGCAAGGGCAAGCAGCAGATTCGCATCTACATCAACAACAAGCTGGTTCCTCAGGCAAACTATGGCGGGTAGCCACTCCCTGGCTCCGACGGTGAAGATCGCCGCCTCGGTGCTTGCCGCAGACTTCGCCAACCTGGGAGCCTCCGCCCAGGAAGCCCTCGACGCGGGCGCAGACTGGCTCCACCTCGACGTCATGGACGGGCACTTCGTCCCGAACCTCTCCTTCGGACCTCCGGTGATCGCCGCGCTCCGCAGCCGCACCGACGCCTTCTTCGATGCGCACCTGATGGTCGAGCGGCCGGAGACCCTGATTCCGGATTACGTCCGAGCGGGCGTCAACGCCATCACCGTCCATGTGGAGACCTGTCCCCATCTCCACAGGACCCTCTCCTGGATCAAGGAGCAGGGTGTTCAGGCAGGTGTCACCCTCAACCCCGGCACACCGGTCGCGGCGCTGGAAGAGGTGATCGCCGCCAAAGACCTCCTGGACCTGGTGCTGGTGATGTCGGTCAACCCGGGATTCGGCGGGCAGAAGTTCATCCCCAGTTGCCTCGATAAGATCCTGCGCATCCGCGAGCTACTGGATGGTGCCGGCTGCCGCGCAGAACTCTCCGTGGACGGGGGCGTGGCCGGCGAGACCGCCACCGCCGCCGTCCGGATGGGAGCGACCGTTCTAGTGGCCGGTTCCGCGCTTTACGGCCACCCAAGGGGCGTAGAGGGCGGCGTCCGCGCAATGCGGCAGGCAATCGCTGGAGCTCAATAGGGGACCTCCCGTGCTTAATCCCACGCTCGGGCCGATCAGCCTCGCGCTTGCCGTGATCTTCGGCATCTACCTCGCCTACGAAGTCTGGCGCTGGTTTGCGGGCAACGCCGGCGACCTCACCCGAGGGCAGTTCGTCCGGCGCGTGGTGGGCGGACTCTTCCTGGAGACGACGCTGCTCATGTGGGCGCTCGCCAATCCGCTCATGACCAGTCGGCCCCTGCCGGAGCGGCTACTCTACCTCCTCTTCTCCGTCCTCCTCGCCCTCCTCTCCATGCTTCTCGCGGTGCGGGAGGCGGGCTTCGTGGTCCGGCAGTACCACCGGTCGCGGCGGGAGCTGATCCAGTCGCTCGCCCGCCAGGACGCCCGCAAGGAAACACCCAATGGTCCGTGAGCCAGGCGGTCCATCCGGGACGAGCGACACCGATGTCCGCTACATGCGCCGCGCCCTTGAGCTGGCCGCCCAGGCCCGAGGCCGCACCGCCCCGAATCCGATGGTCGGCGCGGTCCTGGTGCGTGACGGCGCGGTGGTGGGGGAGGGGTTCCACCCCAGAGCGGGTGAGCCCCACGCGGAGGTCTTCGCCCTGCGGGACGCGGGTGAGCGGGCGGTGGGATCGACCCTCTACGTGACCCTTGAGCCGTGCAGCCACTTCGGCCGCACCCCGCCCTGCGCGGACGCGGTCATCGGTGCCGGAGTCCGCCGGGTGGTGGCCGCCATGGGGGACCCTTCGCCGCACGTTGCGGGTGAGGGGTTCGAGCGACTTCGCCGCTCCGGCGTGGAGGTTGTCTGCGGCCTCATGGAGCAGGAGGCACGGGAGCTGAACCGCGCCTTCCTTAAGGCCGTGCGGACCGGTCGGCCCTGGGTCACCCTGAAGATGGCGATGACCCTGGACGGGAAGATCGCCACGCGCACGGGGGACAGCCGCTGGATCACGGGAGAGAGCGCCCGCCGCCAGGTCCATCGCCTCCGCGACGAGCACGACGCCGTAATGGTCGGCATCGGCACCGTCCGCGCGGACGACCCCCAGCTCACCGCCCGCCTTGAAGGTGCCCGCAACCCCCGCCGCGTGATCGTCGACGCGCGGGCGGAACTCTCCCCGGAGAGCTTCCTGGCCCGAACCGCAGCGGAGGTCCCCACGCTCCTCCTCACCGGCAGCAGCGACACCTGCCAGCTCGAAGGACTAGGAGTCGAAGTGGCTCCTCTGCCCCTCGTGGATGGCCGCGTCGACCTCACCACGGCGCTTGAGGCGCTGGTCGCCTTCGGCATCCACTCCGTCCTTTGCGAAGGAGGCTCCCGCCTCGCCGGAAGCCTCCTGGACGGCGGCCACGTGGACGAGGTGTGGTGGTTCATCGCCCCCAAGCTGGTGGGTGGCGCTGACGCCCCCGGTCCCATCGCCGGCGCAGGCATCGAGCGCATGGCCGATGCCCACACCCTCCGCAACGTCACCGTGGAGCACTACGGCGACGACCTCGCCCTCCACGGCTACCTCGGCGACTTCTGAGGGTCGGTCGGGAGAGATGTGCGCGTTCCGGGTATTGCCTTCAGTCGTGGGCACTTTCGCCCTTCCAGCAACAGTAGGCGGCATGCCGCCTCCCGCCCAGAAGAAACTGCCGGCTCCCTCGGGCGAGGGGACATGCTTCTCCTGCGGTGCGCGGCAGCCTCATCCCGTCAGCCCATTGGTGCGGTCCT
>JANPLG010000254.1:0-30614 GCA_031426395.1 Actinomycetes bacterium | reverse complement strand
TCCGGCTGGCGGGCGATGCCTTCCAGCGCGGCGGCACCGATCTTACCCTGGCCCAGGGCGGCGCCCAGGGCAGCGATCGGCACACCGAAGCCCGCGGCCAGCGCGAGGCAAGAGAGGTAAAACATGGGTCATTCTCCTTGAGATGGAACCGTGTCTCACGGCTCCGGCGATGTGGGGAAAAGTAGCGTTGAGGCAAGCGGCTCGTGTTGGGCCGCGTTTAGGCAAGCAGTTATGCCGCGACAGCAGGCGCCGTGTCGTGCGAATGTCCGTGGCCGCGACCGTGGTCATGACCGTGCTCATCATGGTGCTCGGCGTCGTGGCTCTCGTCTCCATGATGCGCGGTCATGAGCGCAATGTAGACGCAAGTCAGGATGCTGAACACCATCGCCTGGACGAGACTGGTGAAGAACACCAGAAGATACATGGGAAGCTGGAAGGGCACCCAGCCCTTGGTGAAGAGCGCTGCCAGGAACATCAGGATGATGATCACGACGTCTTCACCGAAGATGTTGCCGAACAACCGGATGGTCAGGGACATCACCTTGGCAAGCTCGCCCGTGATGTGGATCGGAATGTTCAACCCGAAGAGCCACCACGGCTCCCCGACGAAGTGCATTGCATATCCCTTGAACCCGTTGGCCCGGATGCCGACGAACTGGACGTAGATCACCACCACGATGGCGAGTCCGGCCGTGACGTTCACGTTGGCCGTTGCGGCGGCCCAGCCAGGAACGACCGCGCCCCAGTTCATCATGAAGATGTAGATGAACGCAGCGGCAATCAGCGGCACATAGCGCTTGTAGCCGGGGCCGATGAGGTCCGATACGAAGGTGTCGAAGAACCCATAGATCATTTCTGCCAGCATCTGCCGCTTGCCTGGGATGCGGGTAAGGTTTCGCGTCATCACGAACATCCCGAGCGCCACCAGCACCGCCGTGATGAGCGAGATGACGAGGCCTTCCGGCAACATGCCCTCGCGTTCGAACTTGGCGGCGGGGTTCACCAGCAGCACGCGCCGACCGTCGATCTCGACTTCCTCGGTCTTAGCGGGGCCACCCGGGATCTGCTTTCCGCTGACGCTCAGCTTAGCCGTGGTGGTGTAGGTGGGCTTCACCTCACTCACCACGTGATGGTCCTCATACTTGTAGGTAAAGGACTTGCCGTTTAGGGTCGCAGGGTCGATCGGCTCCGTCGGGTTATCGGCGTAGACCGCGCCGGAAGCGGAGACTTCAGCGGGTCCGCTGTACCAGAACTGCTTGAGCGGGCCGGTCAGCCACGTCTTGAGGTGGATGTCGACGCCACCTTCTTCGTGCTTCTCTCCATGGCCGCCCTCCACGTGACCGCCATCGCCGTGTCCGCCTTCCGCTGCGTGTCCAGCGGCAGCAGGCTCACCGGTGTCATGTTCCTTCTCACCGTGCGTGCCGGTTTCAGAGTGAACTCCGGGCTCCGTCTTCGGCTCACCCGCCGCTCCCGGACCGTGGACCGTCGGAGCTGCCGGAGTAGCGGTGGTGGACGGAGCGCCGTGCTCGCCGGCGGGTGCGTGGGCCGGTGCCGCGCTCGGGGCACCGTGCGATCCCGGCGTTTCCGACTGTGCCTGAAGGGGACCCGCCAAGAGGAGCGCTGCAGCCAGGATCGCGGACGCGGCCAGCGCTCGTCCAAGGACACGCTGACTGCGCTGGCTGCGCTGACTGCCCGTGTTGGCTACTTCAGTAAGGCGTCCGAGTGGGGCTCGCATGGCGTGGTAAGTGGCGACGATCAGGGAAGAGTAGTTCAAATGGAGAGGGGGTAACAGGAAGCAGGCAAACCGTTCCGTTATATCACCGGTACCGTTCGCGCACGGTGTCTTGGTTGGCGATTGCCGTGGTGACCGTCATGACCAGAATGGTTCCGTGAACCAACAACAGACCGCAGACCACCGCGAATACATTCATCCATCCGCCTTCCGCTGCCCACGCGATTCCGAAGAGGCCCGCAAGAAGAAACGGCAGCTTCGCGCACGCACCGATGGCCAGCTTCACACCGGCCATCTTGCCCCCGTTGAAGAGCAAGCGCACGGTCATCTCCACCGTCCAGAGGCTTGCGAGTCCGACCACCATTCCAGCCATCAATCCCAAGGCGATTGGCCTTTGCTCGAATCCCAGGAAGATGAGCGCCAGAACCATTGTTATCTGTGTCGAGCGCAGATAGACGCGACCGAAGAACTTTCGATCCAAACCGTTCCTCCAGAAGTCCCAATCCGCGGGCTGCTCGTGAGCGATACCCGTGTCCACGTGACCGTCCATACGTCTGTCCTTGCGTCTGCATGGGTGTGACTTCCCGTGGGAACGCGCTATGCGTTCGCGGTAGGTCCACCTTCAGTCGTCCGCCAGTCGCACATCGTCGTGACACCTCGGCCGAACCTCTGTAACTCGTGGGCGGCAGGACCTGCGTCCTCGATCCGCCTTGAAATCTCACTTGCTTGAGCTCTCACTTGCTTGAGCTCTCACTTGCCTCGCCGGCGCCGCTCCTCTGCGTCCGCCGCATCGTGTTCCTTGCCTGCGTGAATGACGCTGGTGATCAACTGCTTGAAGCCGGCTATGATGCCCATCAAGCTCCCCGCGATGACCAGGATCCCACCGGTCTTGAACTGCTGATCCGCCCAGATCCCTACGCCTACCCCAATCCCAATCGAGATCGCGAGTGTGAGTCCAACGGTTGTCAGCGAGAGTGACGCCCGCGTTCTCCGATTGTCCGTCTCGCGTGTCCCGCGTACTAGTCCTCGTCCGGCCCGCCCGGCCTTCAATTCCGCGGCGCGTTGCTCCTCCGGCGTCTCGTCCGGCGGAGGCGGAAGCGTCATGCGGCCGAACCTCCCAGCCCAAAGTAGCCATGCAAAGCTTGCGTCGCTCGCGGCCCGTCCTGTTTCCGCACCAAGCAGGCCACCGTCCCTTCAGAATCGGCCATCTGGAGCATGTCCACGCCCTGGCTATAGAGGGCGTGCGCGATCTGCCCGAGGAAGCCCGGCTCCTCCCACATGTTCAGCGCGACCACCGAGACCATCTCGCAGTCCGGGGTCGTCTCGAAGCGATGGCCGAGGCCGTCCAGGATCGCGCGGACCTTCCCGGCGTGCTCCTCATCCACGATGAACGCGGAGGTGTCAGCCCCCACGCTGGTCAGGTAGAGGTTGATGCACGCATCGCCGAGCGCCTGATAGAAGGCGAGCTCTGCCTGCTGCCGACTTCCAGGATGCAGGCCGGTGACGGTGAACTGGACCAGCCGGGAGATGGTCGCAACCCCGGTGACCGCACGCTTCTGCGGCAGCTCCAGCTCTGCGAGGGGAGCGACCAGCGTGCCGCGAGCGCGGACGAAACTGCTCTTAACCCAGAGCGGAATCCGATGCATCATCGCGATCTCAGCGGCGCGGGGATGGATGACCTTGGCCCCCTGGTGCGCCATGTTGCACACCTCTTCGTAGGTGACCATCGCCAGGGTGCGGGCGTCCGGCACCACTTCAGGGTCGGCGGTCATCACGCCGTCTACGTGGGTGTAGATCTCCACGCTCTCCGCCCCCAACGCAGCGCCAAGCGCCGAAGCCGTGGTATCGCTGCCGCCCCGTCCCAGGGTAGTGATAGCGCCCTGTTCCGTTACGCCCTGGAAGCCGGCCACCACCACTACATCGGTTTCACCCTCGTTCAGGAGCTGGTGGATGTAGCTGGGGTTGATGTCGAGGATCTGGGCGTCGCCGTACTTGTAGTCGGTAAGGATGCCGGCCTGCGCGCCGGTGAGCGCGACCGCCCGTAGTCCGAGAGCCTTCAGGGTCTGCGCCATGATGACGGTGGAGATGATCTCGCCGCACGCCATCAGCATGTCGCGCTCGCGGGGGGCCGGCTCCGTGTGAGGGTCGACCTGCGCCAACTGCTCCAGCAGGGTGTCGGTGGCATATGGTTCGCCGCGTCGCCCGATGGCGGAGACCACGATCACCGGCTTGAGACCGGCCTCGAACGCTTCCTTCACCCGCTCTGCGGCCAGCCTGCGCGCCTGCGGAGTGCCGACGCTCTTGCCGCCGAACTTCTGGACGACAATGCGCGGGGCGGGCGGGGCAACGCCGAATTCCTGGGAGAGCGCACCAACCGCCTGCGCGGAACAGGCGCTCTCGACGAGGCAAAAAACGGTGTCCGGGCCATCGCCGGTCTGCAGCACCGGGACTTCGCAGCGAATGAGCGCGCCATAGATCCGCGCCATCACGCCGCTGAGGCCGCGCATCCCAGCAGCGTAGACTGAGACCATCGTGACCGACGGAACCGCCTGGACCCGGAACCCTGCGGCTTCCAGAGCGTGGCGGGTGCTGTCACCGCCGTCTTGAACTTCCGCGACAAAGCTGATGGCACCGGGATGGAGCTTGACGAGGTTGATGCTGATCTTACCACTTGAAAGCGTGTCGTAGATCAGAAGCTCTTGCTCGGCGCGGGGGAGTTCCGGGTTGAGGGTGACCGAAAGGTAGGCGTATTGGCCGGAAGCGGAGACGGCGGTCACGCCCCGCTCCTTCTCGAAAGGAGCACGGTGGGAGGGGTGAACTTCACCCTTCGAAACAACCGCGCTGACACCGCTCAAAACGCACTCCACGGCAATGGAAGAGGGTCTAACACACTCGGGCAACCCCGTTCCTTGCTCGCTCGAAGTCTATCATTCGCCCCCGTTTGGAGCAAGCACCTTTTTTCACAAGCGCCGTTGTCAAGAGGTGAACACCAGACAAAGTTACAGTCGTGTTACCTACCGATCCGGGCCAGAAGCCGCCGCGAGCTCCGTGCCAGAGCGCGGCGAAGGATGCCGGCCAGGCTGCGCTCGCGCTCGTCCGGGAGCGTGCGGCGGAGGGCCAGGGGGATGAGCAGGAGGAGCGCGCAGAGGACGAAGAGCACGTGGAATCGCTGCGTGGGCACGGATAGTGCGGATACCCCTGCGAGCGACTGTAGCAGGAAGCCCGCTGACAGTGTCCCGACGCCGCAGAGCAGCCCGACCGCAGTGACGTTCAACGCCACGTAGTGCGCGCGGTGCCGCACCGGAATGAACTCCAACTCGAACTTCGACATGGAGACGGTGACTCCGCCCATGAAGATGCCGGTGAGGATGGAGAGCCCGGGGGCGCCCGCCCATTGCCACAATGCGCTGTTGCCGGCGAGCGCCCAAACCGCAAGGCAACCGGCAACGCCGCCGATGCTCATCCCGAGAATCGATTTGGCACCAAAGCGGTCGGTCCAGCGGCCCCACGCGGCGAGGGTCGCCACCGCGCCCAGGCTGCTGACGGTGTTGACGGCGATCACTCCGGACGCCGGAAGCTGCAGTCCCTCCCGAAGGAAGACCGTCAGAAAGGGCGCGAATGCGGTCAGCACCACGCGCAAGCTGGTGGAGAAGAGCAGGTAGCGGACGAAGACTCTGTCGCGCAGCGGAGCCGTCGCACGGCGAAGGTAGTCGTGGTCCAGTGGCTCGGTAGCTCCACCGGGGTCCGGAATTCGCCAGAGGTAGTAGAGGCTCCATGCGGCGGCCACGACCCCGATCCCGATGACGTGCATGTAGCGCGTGAGGCCCGGCACGTTCAGCAAGTAGACCGCAGTGACGATGTTGATCGCCACAATGCTGACCTGCCGCAGCCATTCCTGACGGGAGAGGAAGAAGCCGCGGTCTTGCGGCCGGACAATCTCCTGCACCATCGGCAGCCAGGAACTCATGCCGAGAGCCCGGCAGAGATAGAACGCCAGCATTATCACGATCAATGCCTGCGTTCCGGCCTCGGGACCACGAGACGCGGCCAGCGGTACTGCGAAGAGCGCAGCAGCCACCAGTGTCCGTAGGCTCCATCCGACCAGCATCAGCGCGCGTGGCCCGTACCGGTTGATCAGCGGCGCGATCCCGAGCTGGATCACCGCCGCAAACGGGAGAAGCGCGGAGAGCAGCCCGATGTCGGCCAGCGACGCGCCCACCTGCCGGGCGAAAAGGATCAGGATCTGTCCGGCCAGCACCTCGAACGAGAGGGCGTTGAGAGCGGTGAAGCGGAGAAGATCCGCTACCGCCCGATCTCTCTTGGATTCGAGTAGGGCAGGGGGAGGCATGTGCGCGGGATGCGGGCGAGGGGCTCCGCTAATCCTACCTTCATCGGGCGGTCACTCAATTGCGGATTTCAATCTGCGGATTTCAATCTGCGGATGTCAATCTGCGGATTTAGAATACGGATTGCCTGAAGGCCCGTTGCCTCTGTCGGGAAGCGATAGGTGGGTGCGGGCGGGACGCCCGCGCTCCGAGGGTCACTCCCGCTCTCCGTCGTGACTTGTTCGGTCGCTGGACAACTCCGTAGACTGTCAATCTGGGCGCGTGACCCTTTCGGCGCGTGGGCTCACTGCCCTCCCAAATCCCACCCGGAGCCGCACTGTGCGGGTCTGCAACCTGGCTGGACCTTCAATCCAACCCTTCGTCCCCGTCCAACCTACGGTTCGCACACTAGGCGGAAACCGACGAACTTGCCATCCGCCACCCACCAGCGGCTCTTGGGGAACTGCGGGTCGGTCGCCTGCCACGCGGGCGTCTGCCGCCTCCGCGTTCCGGGAGCGATTGCTTTTGCGCCGTCAAGGAAGGTGCCGCCGCAGAGGATCGGCTTGCCGTCCAGATCGGTCGCCCATTCGCCGGTGTTGCCCAGGATGTCGTAGAGGCCCCACTTGTTCGGCGCCTTCTTGCCGACAGGATGAGACATGCGTGAGCTATTGCCAACGTACCACGCGCTCTTCTCAAGGGTCGCCGTATCCAGCTTCCAAGGTCCGAGGGCACCGGCACGGCAAGCCAACTCCCACTCCGCTTCCGTCGGGATGCGGTACTTCTTTCCGGTGCTCTTGGCCATCCAGCGGCAGAACATCTCCACGGAGAGGAAGCTGATGTTGATGGCCGGGTATCCGTTGTGCCCCCATCCCAGGTCGGGCAGAATGTAGCTCTTGCTGGGCAGAGCTATGGCATCCGGTGCCACATCCGTTTGCCCATAGGAGGGCGACGGCGGCCCGCTTGCCATGAAGACGTCGTAGGCTTCCCACGGGGTCTCGGTCTTGGCCATCCAGAAGGGCTTCACGGTCACCGGCTTGCTCCGGATGGTGATGGTGCCGCCAGGAATGGGAACCATGTCGATCTTCACCACGGACTTCTCAAGTGTCTCGGTGAAGGGCGCCAGCTTTGCGGCAGGCGGCTGTGCTGCGGAGGGGACCATGAACCCGGTGAAGAGTACTCCAAGAGCGACCAGCACTCCGGCGGGAGTTGCCGCAAGGCGGCGATGCGAGTTTGCGATCCCCATCACGGGATGCTTGGTGGCTTTGAGCCTCATGGTCACCTCATCGAGTCCGGCGGGCACGCTTGTGCGGACGGCTGATGCCGAAGCACTGACCCGCTTCACCTATACGCAGTACCACATGGGGGTGGACGCCCGCCTGGTGGTGTACGCCCGGGACCAGAAGAGGGCCGAGGACGCGTGTGCCGCAGCGTTCGCGAGGATCGCTGCGCTCGACACTATTATGAGCGACTACCGCCCCCTGAGTGAACTGATGCGCCTCTGCGCGAAGGCGGGCGGCCCCCCGGTGCGCGTCTCTCCTGAGCTGTTTCTGGTGCTTCAAAGGGCGCAGGAAGTGTCGAAACGGTCCGGTGGAGCCTTCGATGTCACCGTGGGATCTCTCGTGGGCATCTGGCGCAAGGCCAGGAAGTCCGGCGTGTTGCCCGATCCCGGTGAAGTCGCTGCAGCCCGGAGACGGGTCGGCTGGCAAAAACTCAAACTCGATGCACGGTCTCGGACTGCCCGGTTGACCGTCGCCGGCATGAAGCTGGACCTGGGCGGCATCGCCAAGGGCTATGCCGCTGATGAGGCGCAGCGGGTACTCAAGAAACACGGGATCACGCGTGCCCTGGTGCAACTGGGTGGGGACATCGTGGTGACGGGTCCGCCTCCGGATGCAGAGGGCTGGATGGTGCGCGTGCCCTACGCCGGTACCGAGGGCCCGGTCGACCTTCCTTTCACGCACCGCGCGATCTCCACGTCAGGCGACACGGAGCAGTCGACCGTGATCGGAGGCCGTCGCTACTCGCATGTGGTTGATCCGCGCACTGGAACCGCTCTCACCAATCGCGTCCAAGTGACGCTCATCGCAACGAACGGTCTGACTTCGGACCCACTCTCAACCGCGCTGGGCGTACTCGGCGGAGATGCGAGCAACGCTGGACACGGAAAGCTTCTGGCCGGGTATCCCGGAACGAAGGCTTACGTGCGGGTGCTGCCCAATAGTGATTGTGGAAGAACCGGCGGATCGTTTCCGGTTGAGAAGCGGGTCGAATGAAGGCGAGAGGCAGCCGTTTCTTCGCATCTCTATGCGATTGGCCAGGTACTACGGCCCATAGCCAGCAGCCTCAGCGCTGCGTTCGATTACGGTAGTCGGCGTGTCCAGACGGCCGCCGTGATCGAACGCAGCGCAAGGCTGCTGGCTATGCTACTGGGAGCGAATGACCGGACAGCTTAGTTTCGCCCTTCGGTGATTAGCAAGGAGCTTACAGCAATGTACCGACAGTGGGCAGGACAACGTATCTTTGCAGGAATGGTGATGACTGCCGCAATTGCGCCAACCCTCGCGGCGGTCCATGCCGGTGCTGTTGAGAAGCCGGCGGCGCAAGACGGCGCGGCAGCCGCGAAGGATGGCTGGAAGCCCCTCTTCAACGGGCAGTCGCTGGCCGGCTGGAAGCGGACCGAGTTCATCAAGGGCGGAGAGGTGGCGGTCGACAAGGCATTTCGTGGCGGCGCGCCCGCGATCGTCACCACGGCGGGACCCTCGCTGAGCGGCTTCCACTGGACGGGAGACGCTCCCAAGACGAACTACGAGATTGCCCTCGAGACGATGAAGATCAAGGGCGACGACTTCATGTGCGGCCTCACGTTTCCGGTTGGCGAATCCCACGCCAGCTTCATCGTCGGCGGGTGGGGCGGTGGCGTGGTCGGCATCTCCAACATCGACACCCAGGATGCATCGGAGAATCCCACGACCAAGTTCATGAGCTTCAAGCCGGACACCTGGTACAAAGTCCGGGTGCGGGTGGCGCCCAAGAAGATCGAGGCGTGGCTCGACGACAAGCAGGTGGTCGATCAGGAGATCACGGGCCGGAAGATCAGCCTCCGTCCCGGAGAGATCTTCAAATCGACTCCCATCGGCATCTGCACCTACCAGACCACCGCTGCCTACCGCGACATCCGCCTGCGCACCCTGGGCAAGTAGAGCCGGGAAGGGCAGTCCATATCGCCGCTCACCATTCCCGCTCTTCGAACCAATCCTCGTCGCATTCAAATCCGGCCAGTTCTACGAGTTGGCAGATTGCTTCGTAGATGTCCTCGCGCTCGATGGTGTTGATCCAGCCGTCGTCGTCCAAAACATTGAACGCGCGGATGCACGCATCCACGAGTTGCCGCGCGTCGGACTCGGCCGACGTTTCGCCCAACGCGGTCAATGCTGTCGCCAACTGTTGGAGCAGTTCTTCCGAGCGTTCAATCCGCTCGGGTGTCACCGAGCCGACCCATCCCTTGAAGCAGGGCTCGCTCACGCGAAGCTTCAGTGCTTGCAGATTCGACATTCGGTGGCCTCCCTATCGACCGCTCGGCTGCTTTCTGGTCAATGAAGAAAGGCGGAAGCAAGCACATGGCTTGCCTCCGCCTAATGTTCAGTCGTTAGCGCGTCATCCGCGAACGGTCAGACCGAGATCAGTACTCGCGCTTGCCGAGGCGGCCCGGCTGGGGCACCGGGTAGCGGCCGTTGGCATCCGCCTTAAGCGGGGCGGGGGAGTCCTTGGTGATCTTGTCCAGGCCCGGGGCGAACTCGTGGTCGCCGTTGAGGATCTCCTGGAAGGTGATCTCCTGTCCGGTGTGCGCTGCCATGCGGCCCATGCTGGAGGCGAGGCTCGCCTCGACGCCGTGCTTCACCTCGTTGAACGGCTTGTCCGCGCGGATGGCGGCAATCAGGTCGTCCCACTCGTTCTGATGAGCAATGGTCCGATCTTTGGCTTCCCACAGGAGGTTGGCCGGGGTCATGTTCTGGCCCTTGTAGATGGCGGAGGGCTGCCCGCAGTCACCGGAGCGGGACGCGATGGCCGTGCCCTTGGTGCCGTGGACGTAGCTGGAGAAGATCCCGTGAGTGCCTTCCTGGCAGCGTCCGTCGAAGAACATCTTGGTGCCGTCCGCGTAGGTGTACTCCACCGCGTAGGTGTCGAAGTTCTGGTCCACCAGCGGAGTGCCTTCCGGCGTCTGCTTGAAGTGGCGTCCGCCGAGGCCCTGCGCCTTGACCGGCCAACTGTTCTTCATCCAGGAGAGATGGTCCACGATGTGGATGTAGTAGTCGTTGAACGCGCCGCCGCTGGCCCAGAGGAAGCTGTGGAAGCGACGTATCTGGTACTCCAGGTCGGTCATGTCCGCAGGCTTGGGCGTCGACTGGAAGTAGGCAACGGGGCCGTGCATGCGGTAGCCGCGCATGTAGGTGATCTCGCCGATCTCCCCGTTCTGGACCCGCTTGTGCAGTTCCTGAAGGCCTCGCGCGTGCCTGGACATCAGCCCGACGCCGACCTTCAGCCCCTTTGCCGCGGCATCTTCACCCAGCTTGAGCATCCGCTTGCTGGTGGGGCCGTCCGTGGTGACCGGCTTCTCCATGAAGACGTTGAGGCCCTTCTGGACGGCATACTGAAAGTGAACCCAGCGGAAGGCCGGCGGCGTGGTGAAGATGGCGACGTCGCCCGGCTTGAGGCAGTCCATCGCCTTCTGGTAGCCGTCGTAGCCGATGAACTGGCGGTCGGTCGGCACGTCCACCTGCTTGGGGGCCTGCTGCGTGAGGCCGGCGTGGCTGGCCTTGAGGCGGTCCTCGAAGGCATCGGCCATGGCCACCAGCTTGATGGGACCCTGCTTGGCCGTGTTGATGGCGTTGAGGGCAGCGCCGCTTCCGCGACCACCGCAACCCACCAGCGCCACGCGGATCTCATCGCTTCCGGCCGCATGGACCGCGGGAATGGTGACCCCGGCCAGCGCGGAGGCCGTGGCGGCACCGCCTGCAGTCTTCAAGATATCCCGTCGCGTGATCGGGGTCTTCTCGGTCTTCTCAATGCTGTTCATGAGTGCTCGCTCTTGGACTGCCGTCGACAGTGGCGCAGTCGGGTCGTTGCAATCGGGTAGTTGCAGGCGGTTATAGTTCAGCGCCCAGGTGGGACACAGGAGATCCAGTGGGGGAGGACCGCTAGAGGCAGGTTCGCCTCATCTTAGCCAACACACCTTCTATACGAAGGTTTTGGAGCATTAGTTTTCCGTGGCGAAGGTGGCGGCCTGCCTTCGGGAATCAGGTCTTGCTCTCCGCCGCATCCACTTGCTAGTCATGACTGACCCGAGTACTAACCGCTCGGAACGGATCGACTATCGCGCGTCGCCGCAATGAATGCAGGTGATTCAAACGAGGGACCGTAATTGGCTTCCGCGAGCCACACATGACCAACACGATGCTCGCACCGATGTTACCCAACTTTCGCTTGCTACCATGTCGCTCGCCCCAGCCATTCGGACCGGACCCCGTTTCCACTTCCGCCGTGAGTACGCCATTCTGGGGCTGTTCCTGGCGGTGGCGGTCTACGGCGCACTGGCTGTCCCGCGCTTCGCCACGCCCGAGAACTTGCTGCAACTGGTGCGGTCGCAGGGACACCTGGGGGTGCTGGCGGCGGGGATGACGCTGGTGATCCTCATCGGCGGGATCGATCTCTCCGTCGGATCGATTGTCGCATTGGCGGCGGTGAGCCTGGGGGTGGTCTGGAAACTGACCGGCAACGCTCCGGCAACGCTCGCCACCGGTGTCGGGGTGGGGGCGTTGTGCGGATTGGTGAACGGCGGACTGGTCACGCGGGGCCGGGTCCCGCCGTTGATCGTCACCCTCGCAACCCTCTCCGTCTTCCGAGGCCTCGCCTTCGGGCTGGGCGGGAGCGAGTCCGTGGGGAAGTTTCCGCCGCTCATTCGATCCTGGGGCGTGGACAGCGTCGCGGGGCTGCCGGTGCCGTTCGTTGCGGCGCTGGCGATCCTGGCGGGCCTCGGCATCTATGTTGCCCGGAGCCAGGGCGGAAGAGCGATCTACGCTGTGGGTGCCAACGCCGCCGCATCCAGGCTTTCGGGGGTGGCGGTCGACCGGCTCAAACTGCTCGTCTACTCCATGAGCGGACTGCTCGCAGGCGTGGCGGCGGTGATCTACGCGGGCCGGATCAACAGCGTGCGGGCGGACATCGGTGGGGAGTATGAACTGACCGCGATTACCATGACGGTCCTCGGCGGTGCCAGCGTCTCTGGCGGCGAGGGGAGCCTCGCAGGCACGGCCCTCGCCTTTCTGACCCTGGTCTTCCTCCAGAACCAGATCACCCTCCTCGGCCTGCGAAGCGAGTTGCACGGGGTGGTGGTGGCGGTGCTGCTGATCGGTGCCCTGCTGCTGGACGCCGCCCTGAAGCGCGCCCGCGCAAGCAGCCACCGTGATTGAGAGGGAGCGAGGGGGCGAGGGAGCGAGGAGGCGACGGAAGCGTCCCTGTCCTTGCTGGCCGGACAAGTCACGCAAACGTAGGCGACCTTTCGGCCGGTCCCACTGAACCCTGAACCCTGAACCCTTGTGCCCATCTCCCATCCCCCAATGGATATACTCACCGGGCACGAGGATCGACGCTCTCCCGACCCCCAGCGTCGAGCCGCTTCCGCTTTTCAGACTGCGAATTGGAGACATCATGATCGAGGAACGAACCGGCGAAGTGACGATGAAGGGGAACCCCATCACCCTGCTCGGCCCGCGCATCGAATTGAATGAGGACGCACCGGAGTTCACTGCCCTCAAGAACCTGATGACCCCGGCCAGCCTCTCCGACACCGAGGGCAAGGTCCGCATCATCCTCAGCGTCCCGTCGCTTGACACGCCCACCTGCGCCCTCGAGACCAAGCGCTTCAACAGCGAGGCGGCGGCGCTGGGCGAGGACGTGACGATCCTGGTGGTGAGCGTCGACACGCCTTTCGCGCAGGCCCGGTGGTGCGGTGCGGAAGGCGTGAGCAACGTCCAACCCCTTTCCGACTTCAAGGACCGTGACTTCGGCAAGAAGTACGGAGTTGAGATCAAGGATCTGGGGATTTACGCCCGCGCCGCCTTCGTGGTCGACAAGCAGGGCGTGGTGCTCTACAGCGAATACGTCCCGGACGTAGCGTCCGAACCAAACTATGCCGCCATCCTTGAAGCGGCTCAGTCCGCCGTTTAGGTGCTGGTTGCCCGTAATCCAAGAAGCCGCCGGGTAATGCGCTCGGCGGCTTCTTGCTATTTGAATTGAGTTGTTGCCGACGGCGCAACGAACTCGCTCCGGTGCCTACCAGGAATCTCCCTCATCGTCCGGCGCAATGTCGCGATGAACGAGTTCCTCCCACGCTGCGATCGCTTCGTGACTCGCGTCCGCTTCGGCCAGGCGGTCACGCACGGGTCCGCAGAGTGTCTTCAGTTCGGGGAACCGGAGTAGAAGGACGGCCAGGTCGCGCTGATCGGTAAATGATTTGGGCTTCCCGTGCCTGCTCACGGCGGCCAAGACCTTTCCAGCGATCAGTGCATCCGGAGCCATCACCTGAATGCGCTCAATGAGTTGGCTCGGCGGTAGAACGCCAACGGGCCGGATATCGACCAGGTGGCGATTACCATCGCTGCGTACCTGATAGATCCGAAAGCCAACGCCGTCGCGGATGTCCCGGAGACGGAGCGCGATGCGGAACCGTGCCGCCAGATGGAGCCGGAGTTCTTCGGCGAAGTCTCGTCCCCGGTTGGAGCAGAGGTCCACATCCTGAGTCATCCGTGGCTCGGAGACGTACGCGTTGACCGCCTGGGCACCGAACAACACGACATCCTTGCGGTCCTGGATGAACTCAAGAACCGCGTCGTGAAGAGTCGCCAGCGGCAATGGCTCATTCATCGAGAACTCTCGAAAGGTAAGTGCGCCTTCACCAATCATTGCGAGACCTCCACCGAGGACGGCTCATCGCACCGAACCTTGATGTGCCAGAGCCGCCCTTCGAGTGGCGATCCGGGCTCGGAAATCGGAATTCGCAGCGTTGGACGCCTGCTCCAACTCATCCCATCGCCTGGACTGGTCGTTCAGATAGGGCAGTAGTTGGGATCGATATCGGAGATAGTAGGCGACTGCTCCGTGGACCTGCTCGAGAGTAAGGCTGGGAAAACTGATCACGATCACTTCGGCGCCGCAGCCATCTTCACAGGCATGAATGACGGAGTCCAAGGAGAAACGGGTGCCGCGCACTCGAAGCGCACCCGCCGGTTCCAACTCAACGTAGTCGTTGGTCGAAAGAGTCACGTCAAACTCCTGCTTGGAGACGGAGAGGAGGTTGCTCGCCGCACCCATTCGGTAAGCGGTACGGTGGCCAACGCGAATACAGAAGAAGCGACCATTAGGGAAACGGCTGTGCGCCAGCTTCGCTGCCTTGACTGCGTCCCGATCTGCCACCCAGCCTCCGGTGAGCGCGTCCACGAATAGGATTTCGCCCACACGGTCAGGCTCCACCTCAGCTTTGATCTGCTCATCGTACCATCGTTGGCCACGGGACGCGACTTCGTCGTCGCTCAGTTCCGGTGGGAGCATCTCGGTGCGCGTCCTTTCTCAGTCACCGACGCGGAGGACAGACAGGAAGGCTTCCTGCGGGATCTCCACGCGGCCAACCGACTTCATCCGCTTCTTGCCTTCCTTCTGCTTCTCCAGCAGCTTGCGCTTCCGGCTGATGTCGCCGCCGTAGCACTTGGCGAGAACGTCCTTACGCATGGCGCGCACGCTCTCCGCCGCGATCACCTTGCTGCCCAGCGCCGCCTGGATGCGGATTTCGAACTGCTGTCGGGGCAGGATGTCCTTCAGCCGCTCCACCAACTGCTTGCCCCGTCCGTAGGCGCGCTCCCGGTGCACGATGAAGGAGAGGGCGTCCACCACATCTCCGTTGATCATGATGTCCAGCTTCACCAGCGGACTCTGCTTGTAGCCGGAGAGCTCATAGTCGAAGCTCGCATACCCCTTGGTGCGCGACTTCAGGCTGTCGAAGAAGTCCATGAGGATCTCTGCGAGCGGTAGGTCATAGCTGAGGATCACGCGCTGGGTGCCGGCATACTCCATGTGCTTGAAGATGCCGCGCCGGTCGTTGCAGAGCTCCATGCAGGTGCCCACGTAATCCTTGGGGGTGATCACGGTGGCGTCCACGTAAGGCTCCTCAATCTTTAGGATCTTGGTGGTCGGCAGCCAGTTGGCGGGATTGTCGATCTCGTGAACGCTCTCCGCGATGTCGGTGACCCGGTAGATCACGGAGGGCGAAGTGGCGATCAGGTCAAGGTCGAACTCGCGCTCCAGCCGTTCCTGGATGATCTCGCTGTGGAGCAGTCCCAGGAAGCCGCAGCGGAACCCGAACCCGAGCGCGGCCGAGGTCTCCGGCTCGTAGGTGAGGGAGCTGTCGTTGAGCTGCAGCTTGCCGAGGGCTTCTCGCATGTCGGTGTAATCTTCGCCGACAACTGGGTAGAGGCCGCAGAAGACCATCGGCTTCACCTGCTTGTAGCCCGGCAGTGGCTGCTTGGCTCCGTGCGCTCCCGCCGCCGTGATGGTGTCGCCGACCCGGCATTCGCCCACGCTCTTGATCGCCGCGTGAACGAAACCCACCTCGCCCGCTTCCAGGGTGGGGGTGGGGCGCATATCGGGCCGGAAGACGCCGACGCCGCTGATCTCGAACTCCTTGCCGGTGGCGAGCATTCGGATCTTGGTGCCTGCCCTCAGGGAGCCGTCCACCACGCGCACATACGCCACGATGCCGAGGTAGGCGTCGAAGTGGCTGTCGTAGATGAGCGCGCGCAGGGGAGCGTCGGGATCCCCCCTGGGAGAGGGCACCTGCGCGACAATCGCTTCCAAGATTTCCGGGACGCCGATGCCTTCCTTGGCGCTGCAGAGAATGCATTCCTCACGCGGAATGGTCAGCGTCTCCTCGACCTCGTTCATGACCCGCTCCGGGTCCGCGGCGGGGAGGTCGATCTTGTTCAGCACAGGCACCAACGTCAGGTTGCTCGCCAGCGCAAGGTTGACGTTCGCAATGGTCTGCGCCTCGACACCCTGCGCGGCGTCGACCACCAGGATGGCGCCCTCGCAGGCGGCCAGGGAGCGGGAGACCTCATAGGTGAAGTCGACGTGCCCAGGCGTGTCAATCAGGTTGAGCTGGTAATCGCGGCCGTCGCGGCCGCGATAGTCCATCCGCACGGACGCCATCTTGATGGTGATGCCGCGTTCCCGCTCAATGTCCATCTTGTCCAGCATCTGCGCTTCATGCTGATCGCGCCGCACCGTGCCTGTAACTTCCAGGAGGCGGTCCGCCAGCGTGGACTTGCCGTGGTCGATGTGGGCTATGATGCAGAAGTTGCGGATGTGCGTCTGCTGATCGCCGCTGGCCATGCGCTTCCCTAACCCGGCAGTGCCGGAACGAGACCCCGAAAAGAAACCCTGAAACAAGCCGAGGCTAGTGCCAGCCAGCCAACAAAAAAGGGCCGCCGCGGCGACCCAGACGGAAATGAACCGCGCAGCCGCCGTCGCGCGCAGCATCGGTCCTGCCGGTGAGGAATTCTACCAATGGCCCCCAGGCACGTCAATGAGCCGCGCCTAACGGTGGAATTGGGGCAGTGAAGCAATGGCGGGGCTCGGCGCGGTCCTATGGGGTTCGTTCCAGCCAAGGAGCAGAGATTGGAGAGGAGTGGAGATGGCGCAGGAATACTTGGTGTTGACGGCGGTGGGGTCAGACCGTCCCGGCATTGTCGAGGGGTTGACAGCGGCCCTGGTGGAGCACGGCGCGAGCGTGGCGGACAGCCGCATGGCGCTCCTCGGGGGCGAGTTCGCGCTGATGATGCTGGTAGCAGCCCCGGCGGCCGGCTCCGGCGGCCTCCTGGAAACGCTGCAGCTACGCGCCGAGAATTTGGGGCTGCAGCTACTCTCAAAGCCGACCCAAAGTCCTGAAGCACATCGGGCGGGACGGGTGCGCTCCTACCAGGTGGAGGTCCACGCCCTCGATCATCCCGGCATCGTCCACGCCTTCACGGCAGCCATCCGGGGCCTGGGTGGCAACGTGGTCGCCCTCGACACGGCTGCGTACTCCGCCGCGGTCACTGGCGCCCCGCTCTTCCGGATGTCGCTCAGCGCCGACTTCGCCCCGGAGATCACCGCCAACCGGCTGCGGGAGTCGCTTGAGACGGTGTCCAACGCGGTCAACGCGGACCTGGAGGTTCGGCCCGCGTAGCGCCCGCAAAGGGGAGTCGGTCCGATAGAATGCGGGGTGATGTCCACCTACGTCCGCCTGCTCCGTTACCTTCGCCCGCACAAGGCCCTTGTGATCACCGGGCTGCTCCTCATGCTCCTGGCGACTCCGGCAAGCCTGGCCCACCCATGGGTCTGGAAGTACATCGTCGACGAGGTGGTGATGAAGCGGCAGCTCGGCCTGCTGGCACCGGCCCTGGGCGTGATGGTGGCGGCGCATCTCTTTGGCGCGGTCCTGGGCGCACTGAGCGAGAACCTGCTGCAGAAGGCGGGCCAGCGCTTCGTCCAGGACCTGCGCAACGAGATCTACGACCGTCTCCAGGCGCAGTCGCTGCAGTACCACACGGAGCGACGCACCGGCGACCTCGTCTCCCGCGCGATGAGTGACGTGGATGTGCTCTCGGATGTCGCCATCAACGGGACGGAGTCGATCCTCTCCAACGGCTACAGCTTCCTACTGGTGGCCGGATCGCTCCTGGTGCTCAATCCGTTGCTCGGCAGCCTGACGCTGCTCCCGATCCTGGTGGTGGCGGTGCTGCTGCGCCTCTTCAACGCACGCGTGAAGGAGATGTACCGCGCCAGCCGGGATCGGCTGGGGGACGTGAGCGCCCAGCTTCAGGAGAGCCTGTCCGGCGTGGCGGTGGTCAAGGCGTTCGCGCGGGAGCGGCATGAGGGGGAGCGGTTCCAGAAGGTGACGGAGCTGCATCGCGAGGTCCAGGCCCGCGCCATCGACGCCCGGACTACGTTCTTCCCCATCGTGCGGTTCATCGGGTTCCTGAGCAACGTGCTGGCTGTTGGGGTAGGGGCATGGCTGATCCTGCAGGGCCGGTTCACCCTCGGCGGGCTGGTGGCGTACCGAGGGTATTGGTGGCAGCTGTACCAGCCCGTCGCCGCTCTGGCGCAGATCAACGACCTCCTCCAGCGCGGGGTCGCTGCGGGCGGCCGCGTTTTCGAACTCCTCGACGCCCCGATCACAGTGGCCGATCCGCCGGACGGGCGAGAGCTTTCCGCCGTGCGTGGACGGGTCACCTTTGAAGAGGTGCGCTTTGGCTATGGAGAGCGGGAAATCCTGCGGGGCCTGAACCTGGAGGTGATGCCGGGTGAGGTGGTGGCGCTGGTCGGGACCAGCGGCGCGGGCAAAACGACTCTGGTCAACCTAATCCCCCGCTTCTGGGACGCATGGAGCGGGCGTGTCACCGTCGACGGGACGGACGTGCGCGAGGTCACCCAGGAAAGCCTACGCCGCCACATCGCGATGGTGCTGCAGGAGACCTTCCTCTTCAATGGCACCGTTCTCGAGAATCTACGTTACGCGCGACCGGACGCGCCGCTCGAGGCGGTGCGAGAGGCGGCCGCCGCTGCGAATGCGCTGACCTTCATTGAAGAGGAGCTTCCCGAAGGCTGGGAGACAGAGATCGGCGAGCGTGGCGTGAAGCTCTCCGGCGGCCAGCGGCAGCGGATCGCCATTGCGCGCGCGTTCCTGGCGGACCCGAAGATTCTCATCCTGGACGAAGCCACCTCCGCTGTGGAACCGGAATCCGAGTGGATCATCCAGCAGGCGCTGGAACGATTGATGAGCGGTCGCACCACCTTCATCATCAGCCACCGCCTCTCCATCGTGCGCGGCGCAGACCGGATCATCGCGCTGGATGGGGGCAGTCTTGCGGAATCGGGGACACATGCGGAGCTACTCTCACGCGGAGGCGTCTATGCCGAGATGTACCGTCTCCAGGTAGGGCATCTGGCGGGTCGAGTTGAGGGTAGGTCGGAAGGGATCACGGTTGGAGCGCAATAGACCGCATCGCCAAGGCGGCCAGACACCCCCACTCTACGGTGATGGTTAGGAGAAGGACGATGTCGAATGCCCTGGTTCAGGACGAGCAGTTCGTAAGCGCGGACGGCGTGGATGTACGGGTGGAGTGCATCCGACCGGCGGACGAGGAAAAAACGAAGCGGCCGGTGGTGCTGGTGCTGCACGGATCGGATGCGTTCACCGTCCACGGGCTCTTCTACCGACAGATGGCTCGCCAGTTCGCGCGGGCGGGATTCGTAGCTTTGCTTCCGCATTACTACGATCGCACCGGCAGCGAGTACTTGGCCGATGACCTCGCCCGCCGTGAGCTCGTGAGCACCCATTTCGAGGATTGGGTAGGCGCGGTGACCTCAGTGGTGGACCGTGTGGGGACGCAATCGTTCGCGAACGCGGATCGAGTCGGAATCTTCGGGGTATCGCTGGGCGCTGCCCTGGGGCTGGGGGTCGCGTCGCGCAGGCCGGATATCCGGTGCGTGGTGGAGTACTTCGGGTGGCTCCATCGCGTAGTGGACGCCGCCACGCTTCCGCCGACCCTCATCCTTCACGGCGATTCAGATGAAACGATTCCGGTGTCGGAGGCTCATCGCCTGAGCGAGGCAATGACAGAGGCGGGTCGCCCATTTGAAAAGCAAATCTACCCCGGCCAGGGCCACGGCTTCACCGGCGAGGCGGGCCGAGATGCCTATGTGCGTTCTCTGGAATTCCTCAAGCGCCACATTGCTTGAAGGCCGGGAACGCAGATTCACCCGTTGGTGCCCGAAGCCTTGGAACGCCGTCATTCCTACACGTTCCTGGCTGTCTCACCGCCATCGACGGGGGCAGCGAGGACCGAACCCGCGACGAGCCGTACCCCTCCAGAACCCAGGTAGGGCACGCTCGCCGTAGCGTGCCTTCGCACCCGCCTCGAAATGCCGCCCAGCGAAGCCGAAGCCGCCTCGGTCGCAGACGTTCCGGAGCGGCGTCCGGCCCCGATCCGTGCATCCCTGCGGGTTGGTGGGACTACTACAGCGTTCTGTTAAGATTAGGCTGGTGAAATCGCTATCCCTACCAGGGACCGGCGCGGCACCTCCCGCCCGGCCCGTCCCGCTCGCCCCCATCTGCCCCTGACCGGAGAAGCACCTTGTCGCGCTTGCCCTCGGCCCACTCCTGCGTGCCGCGCCTGCCTGCCCGGGCGGTCAGCCTCGCACTGCTTGTCATGCTGGCCGCCACGGCCGGCTGTGGCGGAGGAGGCTCCTCCGCGAAGCATGACGGCACCACACTACGGGTGGCGCAACTGGTTGAGCCGACGACCCTCGACCCGGCCCAGGTGCAGGACGGACCTACCATCGAGCTGCTGATGCAGGTCTTCGAGGGGCTGGTTGACTGGAACACGAAGAACGAGGTGATGCCGGCTCTGGCTGAGAAGTGGGAGATCAGCAACGGCGGCAAGACTTACACCTTCCACATTCGCCAGGGCGCGAAGTTCCACGATGGGCAGCCCGTTACGGCGGAGGACCTCGCCTACAGCATCCGCCGGAGCCTCGACCCGGAGACCGCCTCGCCGGTAGCGATGACCTACCTGAACGATCTGGTGGGCGCTGCAGAGTTCAACGACGGCAAGTCGAAGGAGTTGAAGAGCGTTGAGGTGGTCGCCCCCCAGACCCTCCGCCTCACCATCGATGCGCCGAAAGCCTACTTCCTCTCCAAGTTGACGTACCCCACCGCATACGCCGTCAGTCGGACGGCGATTGTGGCCGCAGGCGGAACGCTGAACGAAGACGCGATGATCGGCACCGGCCCCTTCAAGGTGAAGGAGTATCACCGCGGCGACCCGACGATCATGCTGGAGGCGAACGCGGACTACTGGGGGGGCGCTCCCAAGCTGGCGCGGATTGAGCGGCGCATCCTCACCAACGACGGCGCCCGCCATGACAAGTTCGAAGCCGGAGAGTTGGACATCACCGACGTCAATATGGCGATGTACCGCGCCGACAAGAGCAACCCGAAGCTCTCCCCGCTGCTCAAGGACTTCCAGCGGCCCGCCGTTTACTACATTGCGCTGAACCAGAACGCCTACGCGCCGTTCAAGGACAAGCGTGTCCGCCAGGCCTTCGCGATGGCGGTCAACAAGGACGAGCTGATCCAGAGCGTCCACGCCGGACTCCCGCCGCGCGCAAATGGCGTCGTGCCGATCGGCGTCCCCGGATACGATCCCAACTTCAAGGGGCTGGCCTATGACCCGTCGAAGGCGAAGGCGCTGCTGGCCCAAGCGGGGTTCCCGGACGGCAAAGGCCTCCCGCCGCTCACCCTGAGCTTCCGCGCCGATGTGGACGATATCCGCCGCACCTGCGAGGCGATCCAGGAAGACCTCCGCACCAATCTGGGCGTGGATGTCCAGCTTGATGCGACCGAATGGGGGGTCTTCCTCAATAAACGCAAGGCCGGGGAGATGCCGTTCTACTTCCTGCGCTGGATGGCGGACTACCTGGACCCGCAGAACTTCCTCTCCTTGATGCTCCGCTCCGGTTCAGAGCAGAACACCATCGGCTACAAGAACCCCGTCTACGACCGCCTCTGCGACCAGGCCGATGTCATGCAGGATCCGGTGAAGCGCATCGCCACCTACCGCCAAGCGGAGAAGATTGTGGTGGATGACGCGCCGTGGATCCCGGTCTACTATCAGCGCGACGTGGAACTCTGGAACCCCAAGCTCCAGGGCGTGGAGGACAGCCTCATGGGCCACCTCCCCCACAAACGCACGAACTTCGCCCCGTAGCGTCGCTCACCACTCACCACCATCAAGGACGAACCCGGTTGAGGGAATCGCAACACAATCGGGTAGCGGTGGATCGGACAGCGGCAGTCCGGAATGCAAGCCGATGATCCGGTTCTTGCTCCGACGGCTCGGCATGGCGCTGGCTACGCTGCTGGTTCTCTCCCTGGTCACCTTCCTGCTGGGGGCGATGGCGCCCGGCGATCCCGTGCAACTCCTCCTGGGCGAGAAGGCCAGCCCGGCGCGAGCCAACGCACTGCGCCGCCAGCTTCGACTGGATGCGCCAATCCTGGTGCGCTATGCGGACTGGCTGGGCCGATTCGTTCAGGGAGATTTCGGCGTGAGCTTTGCACGGCGAGGGGAGAAGGTGGCCCCTTCCATCCTGCGCCGGTACCCCGTGACGCTGCAGCTCGCGCTCTTCGCGGCCGGGATTGCGGTGGCAGTAGGGCTGCCGCTGGGGCTGGTGGCCGCCCTCAACCGCGAGACCTGGATCGACCGCGCCGCCACCATCACCGCTCTCATGGGGATATCCATCCCAAGCTTCGTGAGCCTTCCGCTGCTGGTGCTGGTCTTCGCCCTGAACCTGCGCTGGTTCCCCGTCACCTATGAGCAGCAGCCGTGGCAGTTGCTCTTGCCCGCCCTCGCGCTCGGACTCCGGCCCGCCGCCCTCATCGCACGCATGACGCGAGCTTCCTTCATCGAGACGCTGGGCCAGGACTACGTCCGGACCGCCCGCGCCAAGGGCCTGGCGTGGGGTCCGACCATCCTGCGCCACGCTGGCAAGAACGCCGTCATCCCGATCCTCACCGTGCTGGGCACCAGTGTCGGGTATCTGCTTGGCGGCTCCTTCGTGGTGGAGAGCATTTTTGGCATCCCGGGCGTCGGCCAGCTTTCCGTGCTCGCGATCTCCGGCCGGGACTATCCGGTCATCCAGGCGGTGACGCTCCTGGGTGCGGGCGCGTTCATCTCCGTCAATCTGCTGGTGGATCTACTGTATGGCTTCCTCGATCCGCGCCTACGCGCCGCCAGCGCTACTTAGCCGCATCCCCAAGCCGCTCCGTCGCCTGACGACGGTGCTCGCCGCGATCTTCCTCGCGGTGGTACTGGTTGCGGCGCTCTTCGCGCCGTGGGTAGCCCCCCACGGCTACCGGGAGCGCAACCCGGCGGACGCCTACCGAGGGCCAGGGGGGCCAGGGGCGACTTATCCCTTGGGCACCGATGATGCCGGTCGCTGCGTCTACAGCCGTCTCGTCTATGGCGCGCAGGTCTCGCTGGCGGTGGCGGTGGTGGTGGAAGCGGTGGAGCTGGTCTTTGGTTTGGGACTCGGGATCATCGCGGGCCTACGCCGGGGGTGGCTCGACAATGTGGTGATGCGGATCACCGACTTCATGTTCGCTTTCCCGGATGTGCTCCTCGCCATCCTGATTACCGGCACCCTCGGCAAGAGCCTGATCAACGTCATTGTCGCGCTGGCGCTGGTGGGGTGGCCCGGCATGGTCCGCCTGGTTCGCGGGCAGGTGCTGGGCCTGCGCGACCGGGAGTTCGTCGACGCCGCCCGCGCGATGGGCGCCTCCGACATCCACATCATCCGGCGTCACCTGCTGCCGAACGTCCTCGGCCCGGTGATTGTGGCGGCGACGGTCGGCCTGGGCGGGATCATGCTTGCGGAGAGCACCCTGAGCTTCCTGGGGCTGGGCATCCAGCCGCCGTTCCCCTCCTGGGGTTCGATGATCAAGGAAGGGTGGGAGCTGCGGCGGAGCGCGCCGCTGCTGACGGTCTACCCGGCCGTCCTGTTGGCGCTCACCATCATGGCGTTCAACTTCCTCGGAGACGGCCTTCGGGACTGGCTGGACCCTCGCAGCCGGAGTTGACGTTTGGCCCCGGCGTCGCGCGGGAATCGCTCTTCGATTGACAGCCTAGCGAGGGCCTCCGTACAATACCCCTGCTTGACTTGCCCTGGAGGGGTGGCCGAGTGGTTTAAGGCGCTTGTCTTGAAAACAAGAGGGTGAGAGTCCCGCAGGTTCGAATCCTGTCCCCTCCGTAGACAGTCCATGCGGAACGGCAACTGATGTTCCGCTTGCTTCCCTGTATGACGAGCGCCCCAGGATCAATTGTCGATCCTGGGGCGCTGTTGATTCTGTCCCTTCCATCCACCGCAGGACCTGTCACTTCGGCTGATCCCGCTCTCGTGGGATGGAGGCAAAGGAACGAGTGCTCAAGCGTCAGTGGACGAGGACATCGCACGAGGGTGCATTGCCGTCCGCCACCCCTGCGAGGACCGCGCGGAAGGTGTAGATGCCGGGAGGCGCACCCCCTACCGCCGAAACTCTCACGTTCTGGCTGCCGGAGAGGGTCACGCCTGCGGGTGGGAAACTGGTTGCCGGGTTATTGTCGCGAAGGACCAGGAAGAACGCGGCGGCCGGGGCCACGGAGCCGTTCGGTCCCATAAACACCTTGAGCTTGTACGGATCCGAAGTCTCGGCGGCGAGAGGGCCTGGAGTTTCCTTAACTTCGACGACGAACACCGCCCCGGTGCCTACGTCGCTACTGGTGGAGGTAACGCTGAGATCGGTTTCCTTTGCCATCGTGCTGTCCTTCCGGCGCTCGGACCGTGCCTGTCTCGCTACTGCCGCGGTGATGAGAGAGTCCCGCGCTTGACAGGTCGTTCGAGAACACCGTTAGAGCCTTCACCCCTGCTTGCCCGCTCTCCTGCGAAGGTGGCTCTGAACGACCATCAGCGGACTTCGAGTCGCACCGTCACGCGGCCACCTTCCTCAAGCCCTTCTGCCTTTCGGACCCGATCCTTCAGCGGGACGATGTAACCCCCGTCCTTGGGGAAGAGCGAGGTCTTCCACTCCGTCCCGCCGATCCGTGCGGTGACGGGGACCATCCCCCAGCCGTAGGTCACAGACCCTGAGATCGCCTTCAGGTCGCCGCACTCGTCCGGTGGAACAGTCACGAAGTGGTAGGGGGCAGGTCCGTGCCACCGCCAGATCTCGTTCGTGAACTCAAGAATCATGGGCGTTTCTTCGACTCCGGGCTGACCTGCACCTCGCCCAGGTTGGCTTCCGCCTTCTCGACGCCACGCAGGCTGGCCGTCTCACACCTACTGCGGAAATGTGAAAACGCCCCCGCAAGGCCCATTGAAGGACCTCGTCAGGGGCGTGCGCTACCGGATCCATCGCATCGAAGCGGGCGTGAAGGAGAGAAGTGTTTCGTTCTCGCGCCTGGAAGCCACGGAGAGGAGGAGATTCGAACTCCTGAAGGCCTTACGACCTCACCTGTTTTCGAGACAGGCTCCTTCAACCACTCGGACACCTCTCCTGGTGAGCCCCACGGCTCACGGCCGGAATGGGACTGGTTGGATGCTAGCACGGCACCCGGACCTCGTCAACACGCTCCGATTCAGCCATCCGGGAGTTGAGCCGCGCCCGCTCGTTCCAATCAAAAGGGAAGGTGAGAGTCCATCCGGCAGGCAAGGGACGTGTGTCAACGCGACCGCCAACCTGGAGAGTTCGCCCGTGCCATTCCTTGCTTTCCCGCCGCCTCCCGTGGCCCGTCCCCGCCACGCCTCGCTGACACGTTGCGCGGAAGAGCAGGTTGAAGCACCGATCGCGGAGCCGGCACGAAGTCCGCTCCGTCCACGACTCCTGGTCCTGACGGACATCGGTGGGGACCCGGACGACCAGCAATCCCTGGTGCGGCTCCTGCTCTATGCCAACGAGTTCGAGATCGAAGGTCTGGTCGCGTCCGCCTCCGGGACCCTGGGCGAATTGAAGGAGCGCGTGACCCGACCGGATCTGATCCGCGAGATCGTCACCGCCTACGGACAGGTGCGGGAGAACCTCGGCCGACACGCAACGGGATACCCCAAAGCCGCAGAGCTCCTGTCCAAGGTAAAGAGCGGAAACCCGCAGCGTGGGCTCGCAGCAGTTGGCGAGGGCCACGACACCGAGGGCAGCCGCTGGATCATCGCCGCTGCGGACCGGGACGACGAGCGGCCGCTCAACATCACCATCTGGGGCGGCCAGACGGACCTGGCGCAGGCGCTCTGGCGCGTCCGGCAGGACCGTGGCCCGCTGGGGCTGGCGCGGTTCGTCAGGCGCATCCGTGTCTACGACATTTCCGATCAGGACGAGATCGGCAGTTGGATGCTGCGGGAGTTTCCAGGACTCTTCTATGTGCTGGCGAAGTCGCTGCCGGGCCAGGACAAGCGGAGCGGCACCTATCGCGGCATGTATCTGGGCGGTGACGAGAGCCTCACATCCCGCCAGTGGCTGGATGAGCATGTGCGCCGAGGCCACGGGCCGTTGGGATCACTGTACCCAAACCGGACCTGGACCGAGCCGAATCCGCACGGCGCCCTCAAAGAGGGCGACACGCCCTCGTGGTTCTACTTCCTGCCGCACGGCCTCAACGATCCGGCCCATCCCGAGTGGGGCGGCTGGGGCGCACGGTTCCTCCGCAAGGGCGACGGCGTCTATCCGGAGACCACCTTCCGCGATGCGGGCGACCTCTGGAACGGGAAGGCTGATCCCCGCTCCGCCGTGTGGCGCTGGCGACCCGCCTACCAGGCGGAGTTCCAGGCCCGGATGGACTGGTGCGTCGCAGACCGGTTCGAAAAGGCGAATCACGCGCCGAGGGCGGTGGTCAACGGTGATCTGACGCGAGCCGTTCTCCCCATCGAAGCCCGATCAGGGACAGAGGTGCGATTGTCCGCATCCGGCTCCATCGATCCCGACGGTCACCCGCTGAAGTTCAAGTGGAGCGTCTACCCGGAGGCGGGGACGTACCGGGGAGAAGTGGCGCTGACTGGCGGGGACAAGGATCGCGTGACCTTCAAGGCACCCACCGTCACCGAGCGGCAGACAATCCACGTGCTCGTTGAGTTGATGGACGGCGGCGTGCCGGCGCTGACCAGTTACCGTCGGGCAGTCATCACCGTTCGCCCCTGATGGATGATCCTCGCCTTCCGTGTTGGGAGTGGGTGTGACCGCGTTCTGTAGGAATATCGGGGAGCTGAAGGAGGCTCCCTCCGCACACGGAAAACCCCGTCACCCTCGCCCGGCAACTCCGCTGCGAAGCGGCCTGTCCAATGCGGGGGGCCAGCCACTCACGTCCCGCACCGGGGTAGCGACCCCAGCGGCCATCGACCCCCTTGCAGAGCTTGTTCCACGCCCAGGGTCCGTACAGCTGGCCCCCCTCCGAAGGAGACGGATGTCACGCCCCGGACGACCGCCCTCTGATCGATAGGGGGTGACGACGGGTATGAACGCAAGAGGAGTCTTTCGTCGCAAAAGGGCTTCTACTCGTTGCCCGACTTACCAACAAGACGCGGTTACACCCGATCCTCGCGTCGTGGGCCGCTCAGCGGGGTGGACGGAGTATAACCGCAACGGGTGCGGCCCGATGCAGGGACGGCCCGGTGCGGGGAGTTGGATGACGGAACCGGAGACTGAGATTGGGTGGAAGTGGAACGTCGGCGTGGTCTGCATCGCCGTCACCATTGCGCTCATGGGGATGTCGCTGGTCATCCCGTTCCTTCCACTTTATCTGAGTGAGCTGCACGTCCCGCAGGATCAATTGTCGCTCTGGGCCGGTTGGATCGGCGGCATCAACTTCCTCTGCTCGGCCATCTTCGCGCCGCTCTGGGGCAGCCTCGCCGACCGGTTCGGGCGAAAGAAGATGGCGTTGCGTGCGCTGATGGGACTGGCGGTCGCCGTCAGCTTCATGGGCTTCTGCCAGAATGCATGGCAGCTCCTGCTTCTCCGGGTGGTCCAGGGGATCTTCGGCGGGTTCGTGGCGGAGGCCACCGCCCTGGTTGGCACCTCGGTTCCGCGGGAACGGATGGGCGGCGCGCTCGGCCTGGTGCAGGCATCCGTAGTGGCGGGCAACCTAATGGGGCCGCTGGTGGGCGGAGAGCTGAGCCACCACTTCGGTTATCGGCAGACGTTCCTGATCACGGGCGGCGCACTTGGCGTGGCAATGCTCCTGGTCCTGGTGATGGTGCGGGAGCGGTTCCAGCGATCGGAGGAGGAGCGGCCGGCGAGCGTGGCTGCAGGTATCCGTGAACTGCTCGCGCTTCCGGTGCTGCGATGGCTGCTGGTGGCCGCGCTTTGCACGCACGGCAGCCTCATGCTCATCAACCCGCAGATCACGCTCTTCGTGCGGGAACTGGTCGGCGACGGGGAGCACCTGAAGCGAATGGCGGGACTCGTGACTTCCGCGCCGGCACTGACCAGTTTTCTGATGGCGCCAGTGTGGGGCCGCGCCGGCGACCGCCGCGGCCACGCCGGCGTTCTAGGCGTGGCGTTGCTGGCTACGGGACTGCTCATCCCGTGGGCGTCCGCCGTCCAGTCCGTATGGCACCTGTTCGCCATTCGACTGGTGATGGGTGGCTTCACTTCCGCAGCGAACCCCTCTACCCACAGCATCGCGGCGCACAGCGTGCCGGATCACCGTACGGCCGGGGCCTTCTCGCTGCTCTCCAGCGCGCAAATGCTGGGCGCTTGCCTGGGACCCTTCGCTAGCGGACCCCTGGCCACCGCGTTCGGAGTACGGAGCCTCTTCCCGGTGACCGGGGTCCTGCTGCTGATAGCGAGCTTCGCGGCGTTTAGAGTAAACGCTCTGAGGAGCCATCCGCCATCCCTCCCTGAAGGATGACGGGCGCTCGCTCACTTTGACCGACGACTTACTCGACGACAGTCGCGCGGGTGATTGTGATTGGCTGGAGCGGCACATCCCCCTGGCCGTTCTTCGTCCCGGTCGGCACAGTGACGATGGCGTCTACCACGTCCATTCCCTCGCTCACCTTGCCGAAGACGGCGTAGCCGAAGCCCTGGGAGGTCGGCGCGGAGTGGTTGAGGAACGCGTTGTCCTTCACGTTGACGAAGAACTGGCTGGTGGCGCTGTCCACCACGTTGGTGCGGGCCATAGCCACGGTGCCACGGTCGTTCTTCAGGCCATTGGCGGCCTCGTTCTTGATCTGGCCTCGGGTGGACTTCTGCCGCATGTCCGCCGTCATCCCGCCGCCCTGGACCATGAAGTTAGGGATCACCCGGTGGAAGATCGTGCCGTCGTAGTGGCCGGAGCGGACGTACTCCAGGAAGTTCGCCACCGAAATCGCAGCCTTCGCTTCGTCAAGCTCCAGTGTAATGTTGCCTTTGCTCGTCTCGAGCAGTACCTGTGCCATTCAGTTCTCCAATTGGATCTACTTCTAAAGGGTGGCTACTTCTGCAGGGTGGCTGACTTGATCACCACCGGTTCTCTGGGGACATTCTGGTGGACACCGAAGATTCCGGTGGGGAGCACGCGGATCTTGTCGACCACATCCAGCCCCTTGGTCACCTTGCCGAACACGCAGTAGCCGAAAGCCTCTGGCGTCGGCTGACGATGGTTCAGGAACTCGTTGTCCTTGACGTTGATGAAGAACTGCGCGGTGGCGCTGTCCACCACGCCGGTGCGCGCCATCGCGATGGTCCCGCGCTCATTCTTCAGCCCGTTGCCGGCCTCGTTCTTTATCGGTGCCTCCGTGGGCTTCTCTTCCATCTCCCGGTCGAAGCCGCCGCCCTGGATCATGAAGTCCGGGATCACCCGATGAAAGATCGTGCCGTTGAAGTGGCCGCGCTCAACGTAGGCGAGGAAGTTCTTGACCGTGATCGGGGCCTTCTCCGCGTTCAACTCCAGGGTGATGGAGCCCATGTTGGTTTCAAGGACGACCACGGGCTTCTTTGCAGAAGCCTTCTCCTTGGACGGCTCGGCCTTCTCCTGTGTGGCCGTAACGAGGCCGGAATGGGCGACCGTCAGCCCCATCGCTGCGGTGAGCAGCGTTCTGCGCGAGGCGCTCATGACTCGATGCTCCTGACTCTCCATGCTCCGGCCGTATGAGCGACCGGCAGCCAAATCATCTACTTGACGGTGATCTTCTGGATCACGACCGGCTTCTCGGGCACATTCTCGTGAGGCCCCTTGGTGGTCGTCTTCACCACGCGAATCTTGTCGACCACATCCATCCCCTTGACCACCTTGCCGAACACCGCGTACCCGAACTGATCCACGCCTCCGGGTCCAAGATTGGTGGTGTTGTCAGCTGTGTTGATGAAGAACTGGCTCGTGGCGCTATCCGGGTCAGAGGTGCGCGCCATGGCCAATGTGCCGCGCTGGTTCTTGAGGCCATTGCTCGCTTCGTTCTTGATCCCGGCACCCGTGGGCTTCTCGGTCATGTTAAAGGAGAAGCCGCCGCCCTGGATCATGAAGTCTGGGATCACACGGTGGAAGATGGTGCCGTTGTAGTGTCCCTTTTTCGCGTAGGCGATGAAGTTCTTAACGGAGACGGGGGCCTTCGCTCCGTCCAGCGCAACTTCGATCGTGCCCATGGAGGTCTGGATCGTGGCCATGGCCGTCTTCGGGGAGGTTGCGGTTCCGGCATCCTCGTGCGCGCCCGCTTGCTCGCCCGTGTGCGCTCCTTCACCCGTCCCACCGTGGGATTCGCCCCCTGCAGCGGCGGTGTGTCCGGCGGAGTCGTGTCCGGCGTCCGCGCCGGTGCCCGGCACGCCGCTGGATTGCGGGTCCGGCCCGCAGCCGGTCATCACGGCGCCTAGCGCCACAGAAGAGAGAAGCAACGTCAGTCTCGCGAGGAGTTTCATGGTTCTGGTCACGGTTGGCAGGCAAAGCTCTTCAAGCCAGGCTGAGCATCCCTTCGGC
>JANPLG010000253.1:0-1953 GCA_031426395.1 Actinomycetes bacterium | reverse complement strand
GACCTGCGGATGCTGCAGAACACGCTGGCCGGCTACGCGCGCCACGTCAATGTCTCCGGCTACGTGATCGCCGGCCTTGGCTGCGAGGTGAACCAGGCGACGCAGATGATCCACAACACCAGCCTGGTGAGCCTCGGCACGCCCAGCCCCAACCCGGTGGTCTTCACCATCCAGGAAGAGGGCGGTGTCACCAAGGCCGTGGAGCGCGGCATCCGCGAGATCGCCGCGATGCTGCCGTACGCCAACAGCTTCACGCGCAGCACGCAGTCCGTCAGCGAGATCTTCGTCGGCACCAACTGCGGGGGCAGCGATGGCAACTCCGGCGTCACCGCCAATCCTGCGGTCGGCTGGCTCACGGATGAGTTGGTGCGCCACGGCGGAACTTCCGTCCTGGCGGAGACCAGCGAGACCTACGGCGCGGAGCACCTCCTCACCCGCCGGGCGGTCACCCCGGAGGTGGGGCATAAGCTGGTCGCTCTGATGCGCTGGTGGGAGAACTACACCGCCATGTTCGGCGGGCAGATCGACAACAACCCCTCTCCGGGCAACAAGGCGGGCGGCCTCACCACCATCTACGAGAAGTCCCTCGGCGCGCTGGCGAAGGGCGGCCACAGCCCCCTCACCGACGTGCTGGCCTACGCGGAGCCGATCCGCAAGCGCGGCTTCCTCTTTATGGACACCCCTGGGCATGACCCGGTCTCCGTGACCGGCCTCATCGCCGGCGGGTGCAACATGGTCGTCTTCACCACCGGCCGCGGCTCCATCTTCGGCTCCAAGCCCGCGCCCACCATCAAGGTCGCCACCAACACCGCCCTCTACGACCATATGACCGACGACATGGACATCAACGCCGGCATGATCCTGGACGGCGTCTCTGTGGAGGACGTGGGCCGCGCCATCTTCGAGAAGGTGATCTCCGTAGCCAGCGGGGAGAAGAGCAAGAGCGAGCAGCACGGCATCGGCGACGAGGAGTTCGTCCCGTGGCTGGTCGGCGCGGTGCTGTAGCCTCCCCTGGCCCCAATACCCATAGCTCAACCGACGCGCACCACGGCCCCGTACCCATGCTCAGGCATCGGTGCGGGGCCGTTGCAATTCCCTAAACAAACACGTTTAGGGGTCCGGATGCGCGGGTAAACTCCCCCGCCGATTGTGTCATTTCCCTGGGTGCCACCACCCCTGGCCGCGCTTGCGGCTCTTGGATGTGACGATCCTACTGAATAGCTCGCCACGCATTTCCGTGCGGGTATCCCCGACGTTCCGCCCGAGGCCATGCGTCGGGGGACGCGCTTCCTAACTGATCACCTCGCTCGTACTGGAGCTTGATGCATGCCTCTCGCTGAAACCTCGCGCAAAGAAGATGCCCCCATGGAGCGGCAGATCCTTGAGACGCTGCTTGCCCTCAGGCGCGGCGACTTCTCCCGCCGTATGGCGCCGGACCTCACCGGCACGCCCGGCAAGATCGCGGACGCGCTGAACGAAGTCATCGATCTCAATGAGCGGCTCTGCGCGGAGCTTGCGCGGGTCAGCACCGTGGTCGGCAAGGAAGGGAACACCAGCCGGCGCGCCAGCCTGCCCGGGGCCGTGGGCGCCTGGGAAGCGTGCGTCGACTCCGTCAACTCCCTCATCACCGACCTCGTTCAGCCGACCACCGAAGTGGCGCGGGTCATCGGCGCGGTGGCCAACGGGGACCTCTCCCAGACCATGGCGCTTGAGATCGACGGTCGGCCGCTCACCGGCGAGTTCCTCCGCACCGCCCGCACCGTGAACACGATGGTGAGCCAGCTCGGCGCCTTCGCTAGCGAAGTAACCCGTGTGGCCCGCGAGGTGGGAACGGACGGGAAGCTGGGCGGGCAGGCGGATGTGAAGGGCGTCTCGGGCACTTGGAAGGACCTGACTGACTCGGTGAACTCGATGGCTTCCAACCTCACCGGCCAGGTGCGGAACATCGCCGAG
>JANPLG010000252.1:0-18068 GCA_031426395.1 Actinomycetes bacterium | reverse complement strand
CCTGCATTGAGAGAGTCCACATGTGGGACACGGACCAGAAGCTGTGCCCGTCATACAGGTTGCGGGCATGCACGGCGGCAATCAGGAGGCCGATGGGGTCGAAGGGAATCCATCCCAGAGAGCCGATGACGCCCACCACCGCGAGGTAGGCGTAGAGCGCGGGGAAGATGCGGAGGCCGCGGCGGCAGAAATAGTGCCAGATATCAACGTGGGTGAGGCGCTCCTGCTCATCCAGAAGCTGGGTGGTGATCAGCAGGCCGGAAGTGATGAGGAAGAAGGCGACCGCAGGACTTCCGTCGATGGTGGGGCCGGCGAACTGCGGGAAGCCCACGCTGAATCGCGCATGCGAAAGGAGGATGGCCAGGATCGCGAAACCCCGCAATCCATCCAGGGAGCGCAGGCGCGGGAAGCCCGCCTGAGCGCGTTCGGACTGTCCGCTTTGAGGGCGGGAAGAGTGCGATGTATCCACGGTAACTACCGGGGTGCCCGGCCCGAGAGCAGGACGGATGGATAGAGATATGAGCGGCCGCCCGTGAGCACCCTGGCCGTGGTGCCCACCACTGCGGCGACAGACTTGAGCAGTGCCGCCCTGGATCGTGACTGAAGGGAGCCGTAGCGGTCTCCGGGGGTTGGTAGGCCCGGCGAGAGGCGGACGTCCGTGAGGCCTGCGGATACCAGTAGCCGCGACCATCCTGAAGCCGAAAAGCCCCACCGGTGGACCACGCTTACGTCGGGGACCGCCAGGCGCGCATGGAGACCCGGCCAGCGTGAGCGGCGCGCTTTGAGCGGAACATGGAACGCGGCATTGCGCCCGCGTACCGCCAGCACGCCGCCCGGTGCCAGAGATTCCGCCGCCATCCGGAGCGCGCGATCCGGCCATTCCAGGTGGTCCAGCACGTCCCAGAAGCTGATCACGTCCCACGTCCCGGCCCCCTTGTCGACCCCATTGCCGACCGGTAAGCCCTGGTCGAACAGGGAGCCCGCAGTGACCGGGATGCCGGCGGCTCGCGCGGTGGCGATGCCGGCAGGGTCCAGCTCCAGGCCGTGGACCTCAGCGGCGGATGCGCGGGCGGCGGCGAGGAACGCCCCGCTGCCGCAGCCGATGTCCAGGACGCGGAGACCCGCCCTACCCTCGATCAGGCCCGACACCCACTTCCACTGGACCGCCGCGATGTCGTGCGTGTCCTGCACTGCCTGCGACTCGCAGTGATCGTAGAGGCGCTCCTCCTCGGCGCGGTCGGCGGAGCGATCGTTGAGGTAGGTATCGCAGTGGTGGCACCGCCGGAGCCGGGTGCCGATCAGCGGCTCCCGCCATTTGCTGGTGCCGCAGACTGGGCACTGCGGGGAAAGAATGGGTTGAACCGCCTCTCGGGTCAGTACAGCGCTCACGTCAGTTCCCGCTCATCGGGAGACCGGCTGGCTGCGGTCCAAGGTGCCGGAGAGGACGCCGAGACCGTAGGCGGCGGAAGTGGCGAGGTAAACCCACTGGAAGCGCGCGGCGGCGAGCAGCATCCGACCCCCATGCCGGACAGCGCGCACCACGCGAGGCTGTGCCTTGATCTCCGCCTCCCCGTGCGAAAGGGCGTTGTCCAGCGCCAGGTCCGGGAACTGCCGGCTCACCAAGGCCGACATTCGGCCATTCCGGTAGAACTGGCGCATCGCGTGGCGGAAGGTCGGCGGCGGGAGATGGTGGATCCAGACGCCCGGCACCACCACCACGCGGAAGCCGCCGGCGCGGAACTGCTGGCGCAGGTACGGGTCGAGGCCGCGCGGGATGATCTCGTGCTCCCCACCGATCTGGTAGAACGCCGTCTTGCGCATCATCAGGCACGGATGCTCAGCCATATCGCTGTCCGTGACAGCGTTCACCGGCGGCGAACAGCGGCGGGGCACCTCTCGCATCAGGCGGCGAACAAACGCGGGTGCGTCTTCCGGCACGCGGTTTTCAACGCCAGCCATGCCGATGTTCGGATCGGCGTCCACAGCGGCGACCAGCGTAGCGATGACCTCCGGCGTGCCCAGGCAGGTGTCGTCATCAAAAGTAAGCAGGTACTCCCCACGTGCAAGCGACGCACCCAGGTTGATGCCGCGCCCTTGGCGGGTGTCGCCCTGGATGAGAATGACCTCCAGGTCCTGGTAGCTCTGCTCCGTGACCTGGCGCAGGAGTTGGTCGAGGTACCCATGCCGCTCGCCGTCCGCAGTGGGAATGAGGATGCTGACCCTGGGACCCTCCGGCCCCATCGCGGCACCCTCCTTCACCGTGACCCGCCCAGGCGAATCGCCGTTGCGGTGGCGGACATACTCCTCGCGCGTTTTGCAGGTTCGAGTGGACATAGGGGATGGCTCTTGCGCCAGGAGTGAATGCAGTGAAAGCTACCGGTCGGTCAACTAGGTCGGTGGACTAGCAGCGCAAGGGTAACGAGGCCTTGTTGGGGTTGTCGCCTCGTCCCGCCATCAAGTAGCCCCGGAGGGGCGAAAGCACCTACAAACAAGCCGCCCCGTTGGCAACGAACGGACACTGCCCCGATCGTCGCAACCCCGACCTGCATTCAGCCCGCAGCGCGGGGTTCGCGTGAGTAGGCATCGGGTTCAGCCGATGCCGGGCCTTGCCGCTCGCAACCTCGATGCGCGTGGACACCTCAATACTGCGGATCAACGGGCCAGGAACCGGATTAGGATTAGGATTAGGATTAAGAGTAGGATTAGGAACTATCATGCAAGTGGAGCGGCCTTCGCATCCTTCTCCGCAACCAGGTAAAAGCTGCTCGCAATCTGTCCGGCAAAGCGGCTCCGAACCAGCGCATAGTCGAGGAGCTTCACGGGCAGGGTGAGCCAACTGAAGATGCGCTCATTGACCTTGTAGAGGATCGGTTGGTTGAAGGAGAAGAGGATGGCGAGGTACTCGCGGAGGATCCAGGAGAGCGTGCTGCTAGGCCCCAGGGCAACGCCAATCTCCACCACCCGGTACTGGTCGAAGAGGTCCGCAAGGCCGTCGCGGGTGTAGCGCTGGAAGTCGGTGGGCGTGGGGTGGTAGCCCTGGAGGAAGGGGATCTCGCACCAGACGCGGCCGCCGGGCTTGAGCACCCGGTGGAACTCCGCAACGGCCTTTCCGGGCTTGCGAACGTGCTCCAGAACGCGGCGGCAGACGATAGCGTCGAGGCTGTTCTCTCGCAGCGGCAGGCGGGTGGCGTCCCCCACCACGTCAACCCCCGGCGTGTGGATGAGGTCGATGTTGAGCACCGGAGAGCCGCCCCCGCTGCCATAGCGCAGATCCGCCGACCCGATGTTCGCCACGCGTGCCTCGGGGGGGAAGGCCCTCAGGAAGTTGGGAATGCTGCGCTTGAGTCCGGGCGTTTCAAGGGTGGGGCTGGGAACCCCTACGAGGCGCTTGGCGGCGCTGATCAAACCCTGCTCTTCCACGCGAATCTTCGCCCCCGGCTGGCTGGTCTTCTCATCCACGGCGGAGAGGAGCAGGATGGGGGTTCCGTCAACCACGGGGTACTCGGCACCGCAGTCGCCGCAGAGCAGGTTCGGACCATGCTCCGCCAGCGGGGTCCGGCAGTGCGGACAGGCAAGCATGTCGAAGACGCGGGCGAGGCGATTATCCATGGATCGGCTCCCGCACGGTGCGGCCCTTTCCTGGTCCCGACGGTCCAGTCCCACGCTCCGCGAGGGCGCACGCACCATAGAGAGCAGCCCCCGTGTGACGCCAGGTGAACTCGGACTCCACGCGCTTGCGGCCGCCCTGGCCCAGGCGGGCGGCGAGGTCCTGATCCGTGAGGAGGGAGATCAGACGGTTGGCGATTTCATCGGACGACATTGGATCGACAAGGAAACCGCTCACGCCCTCTTCAATGGCATCCACCGCGCCGCCGGACCGGCCACCGATGACCGGCTTTCCGCAGGCATTGGCCTCCAGGAAGACCAGACCAAATCCCTCGATGTCCCCGTTGGGCATGCGGCGGTTGGGCATCACGAATAGATCCGAGGCGTGGTAGAAGTCGACGGTCCGGCTGTTCGGGATGCTGCCGACCCAGCGGATATGGTCGGCCACCCCTAGCTCGCTCGCCAGAGCCCGGAGACGTGCTTCTTCCGGCCCTCCTCCAACCACGAGGTAGACCGCATCCGGCACCCGCCGGAGCACAGCGGGGAGCGCGCGGATGACGGTATCCTGCCCCTTGCGCGGGATGAGGCGGCTGACGGTGAGGATGACCCGCTTGCCCGCAAGCCCGTACTCTTCACGCACGGACGCCTCGCCGCCGGTGGATCGCCAGTCTTCCGGGTTCACGCCGGGATAGAGCAGGACAATGCGTTCTTCCGGGACGCCAAGCTCACGTAGGTAGTCGATGGTGAACCGGCTGATGCTGGTGACGACCGAAGCCTGCTGGAGCGCCTGCCGCATCATCGGGGTATAGACGGGGTGCTTGAGCCAGGAGGTCACATCTTCCGCGAAGGTGTGGACGAGGCCGGGCACGCCCAACTGGCGGGCGAGCCGCATCCCGGCCGGCGCGGTCTCCACGGTCTGGCCGCAGTGGATCTGGTCGAACTGCTCACGGGCGCAGAGCCGGCGCGCTTCCCGGGCCAGCGCCATCCAGAGCAGCGGGCTGCGCAGCTTGGGGATGGTGCTGTACGGCACGCGGATAACGCGATGAGGATAGTCGCGGTCGCACTCCGCAGCGCCGGGCCAGTCACGGGTGAGGACAGTGACCTCATGATCCGGCAGGTGCGCGTACTCCTTACCAAAGATGATCTGGCTGCCGCCGCGCTCCGGGGGGAATTTGTCAGTGATGAAGAGGATCCGCATCAAGCGTCTCTGAAGTCCAGTCGGTTGGATGCGGCAATGGGCAGCACCTGAGGATTCTCGGCACGCCTCCAACCAAAGCCAGCAGCCTTGGCCCTGGAGATGGACCGCAGAGCATAGCCAGCAGCCTTGTGCTGCGTTCGATCACGGTAGCTCCTTCGGTAGCCCGCGCACGCCTTGGACAGAGTCGTTCCGCCAGACGGTTTCCGCAACCGAAAGACACCGTATCCGTGGGGGTTTGCGGGTCGCCAAGCCTCCACCGTGATCGAACGCGGCGCGAGGCCGCTGGCTATGGCCAGTTGAAGAAGTCCAGATCACTGATGCAGCCAGACCAGGGCCAATCCTCAGGAACTTCGCAGAGGCTGGCGTGGACGGGATTCTGCCAGATGTATTGAGCGGACTCGCGGGCGGCGGCCTCGTTGGGAAGGAGGACATCATAGCTGCCGGATTGCCAGACGCGGCCTTCCCAGCCCGTCGGCCAGAGTTTGTTAGTTGTCGCCCCGTGAAGGCGGCGCGTGAACTCTCGGACACCGTGACCGCCCTCAACAGTTGGCGTGACAATGAGGTGAAGGTGGTCCGGCATCAGGCAGTAGGGACCAACAGCGCAACCGCAGGCAGCGCTTTGAGCCACCAATTGATCAAGTACTATCCGGCAGCGGTCTGGTTCGGTGAATGGGCTCTGGCCGTAGAGCGCACGAGTGGTGATGAAGAACCAGTTGCCGGGAGTTCGATACTCCTCGTCCGAAATGGGGCTTCGCGTGCGGATGCAGAAGGGCCGCCGGTCGTTGGAGGGAACAGTCATTTGAGATCGGAGAGCAAAGCCAGCAGCCTCGCGCTGCGTTCGATCACGGTAGCAGTTTCGGGCACCTCGTGAACCCCTTGGGGTGCGTTCACTCCGAAGTGCGGGCACCGTCACCGAGAGCACAGTACGCCAGGGGTTATACGGTCCACCGGACGTCCACCGTGATCGAACGCGGCGCGAGGCCGCTGGCTATGGGTTGACACCGAAGGCCTGGGCAATGGCCTCATGGAGGAAGCGCGTGGCGTCCTGATCCTGCGCTTCTACGAGCGTCCGCCCCTCCTCCGAGAGGTGGCGGCCGAGCAGCGGCTCCCGCACCAGGCGGATGCACGCCTCCGCGAAGCCATGGGCATCCTCGGCTAGGAGCAGGTGGCGGCCATGGGTGACGGGCAGCCCTTCCGCTCCAACGGGCGTGGAGACGACCGGGCGGCCCGCAGCGAAGGCCTCGAGGATCTTGGTCCGCACGCCGCTCCCGTAACGGAGCGGCACCAGGATGGCGGTGCTCTCCCAGAGGTAGGGACGCACATCCGCGACAGTGCCGGAGACCTTCACCGTGGGATCGGATGTGAGCGCCCGGACCTGCGCGCTCGGCTCCCGCCCGACGAGGTTGAGTTCCGCGTCGGGCAGGGCTTCGCGGACAAGGGGCCAGACTTCGCGGCAGAGCCAGCCGGCGGCATCCTCGTTCACGTGCCAGTTGAAGGCACCGACGAAGGTGAAACGTGGGGGAGTGATCTCCGTCAGCGGGGCCGGGGGACGTAGGTGGACGAGGTCGATCCCCATCGGAACCAGGGTGAGACGCGCGGCGGGAGCGAGGCGGGCCATGCCATCACGGTCGATGTCCGAGATGGCGAAGACGGTGCCGGCGCGCTCCATGAGGCGGCGCTCCGTGCGGCGCAGCTTGGCAGCCTCGAAGTGCCAATAGAGTCGCTTTATCCCGGTGCGCGTCTCCGCGAGCCGTTCCAGGATGCGGGACTCCACGTTGTAGTTATCGAGGGCAGTGGGAGTGCCAGCGGGCACTTCGTTAAGGTACTGGCTCATCTGGAGGCCGACCGCTAGAACGCCATCGTTCTGGCGCGACAGCTCATGGACGGCTGCGGCGAACGCCGGCGAGTGGAACTTCCAGATCAAGCTGGCCTCCGGTCGCAGCGCCTGCGCCAGCGGGTTGGCGAGGAGGCCCCGGACCGGCTTGCGGCGAGGAATGCGAACGCGGCTTCCCAGGAGAGGCGCGGGGAGCGGAGCTTCGTCACGGCTGGCGACGTCGGCGGGGCAGAGCAGCGTAAGGCGGGTCCCCTCCGGCAGCCGCTGGAGTAGGTTGCCGAGGCGGAGTTGCACGCCGTCACGGGGCGGAAAGGGATCGCTAGGCGCAAGGACGAGGAGGCGGGAGGCCGGTGTTGTCAGCATGGTCAGACGCCCGCTCCCACGGCATGTCCCGACCCGGACGCGGGCGGCTCGCTCGACCGGTGCCGCGACGACCAGAGCGGGGCACGGATCCAGATGAGGGCGCTCCCGGCGACCAATGACAGCAGATAGCGGGCGTAGAGCATCGGATTGCGGGCAAGCCAGCCCCGCTGAGCCAGCGCCTGGCGGGCCGCGTGCTTGACGGCCACGGTCCAGAGCAGTTCACGTAGCGGACCGTGGCCCTGGTGGCGGCGGCGGTAGAGCGCGGGGTGCTTGGCATGGAAGATGAAGTCGGCCTCATAGCGGCGCATCGAGCGCGCGGCGGCCAGCCAGTGAGTCTCCCGTGGCGGATGGATGACGAGGGCGTCCGCGCAGAAGGCGGTCTGCGTGATCGCCTCCGCGCGGCAGAAGAGGTCGGTGTCCTCCAGGTAGGCGAAGGGGAACCGCTCATCGAAGCCGCCGAGGGCGTCCAGCACCTCCCGGCGATAGGCGCAGTTGCAGGTCTGGTGACCTTCGCCCTGATGGTTCTCCACATAGTGGCTGAATGGGGTTAGGTGGCTGGGATCGGTGACAGTGCGCCCGAAGACGACGCCCACCTCCGGCTGATCCGCCAGGAAGCCGGTCAGCGCGGCGAGCCACTCCGGCTGCGGCTCGCAGTCATCATCGGTCATGGCGACGACCGCGCCGCGAGTCTCCGCCAGCGCACGGTTTCTGGCCACAGCGGGGCCGCCCCGGGCACCAGTCTCGACCCATCGAAGGCGCGGCAGGCGGTCACGCCACCGGCTCAGGACGGACACACTCTCCGCATCGGAGCCATCGATGGCGACGCAGAGGTCCCAACTCGTGGACGGAAAAGTCTGCGCGGCAAGGCATTCCATGAGTCGACCCAGCCGCTCCGGGCGGCCGATGGTCGCCACGATCACGCTGATGTCTGGAAGTGTATCGGTTGTCATTGGACCACCGCCCGCTGGAGGGAGGCGGCGAGCCGTTCCGCGCTGCTCCGCCAGGTGAGTTTCGCCGCCCGCGCGATCCCCGCGTCCCGCAATCGCTGGGCCAGGGCGGCGTCAGTCAAAACACGGCGGATCTGCGTGGCGATGGCACTGGTGTCGGTGGGATCGACCAGGATACCGGCGTCGCCGGCCACTTCCGGCAGGGAGGAGACGGACGAGGTGATGACGGGGGTTCCGCAGGCCATCGCTTCCAGGACCGGGAGGCCGAAGCCTTCCGCAAGCGAGGGGTAGACAAGGAGGGCGGCGGAGCGGTAGAGCGCCACCAGCTCATCCTCCGTGACATAGCCGGTGGTGACGATCCGCTCCCCCGGCACCGCGCCCTCGGCGAGGCGCTGGCGAACCCCCTGGGCACCGCTGTCGTCCGGCCCGGCAATCACCAGCCCCGCGCACGGGACACCCTCCGCGTGAACGGCGCGGTAGGCATCGATCACCCGCTCAATGTTCTTGCGACGGTCCAGCCGGCCGACGGCCAGGATGAAGGGACCCTCGGGCATGGCCTCGCGGACCCGTTCCGGGAGCGGTCCCGGTTCGCCCGGAGTGAAGTGGGTGCGCGCGCCTTCCAGGATGACGTCGATGCGGTCCAGCGGATACCGATAGCGCTCCACCAACCCGCCTCGCGTCGCTTCCGAAGGTACGACAATCCGATCCGCGCGGGCGCAGGCCGCCCGGACCTCGGCCCTCGCCCGCTCGGGAACTCCGGGGCGATAGCAATCCGGGTAATCGTCGAAGGCGAGGTCGTGGACGGTCACCACTACCTTGCCGCGCACGCCGCCGGGCGGCAGCAGGTGGCCAAAAAGGTAGAGGGCATCGAGGCGGTCGAGCCAGGAGCGGGCCACCAGCCAGGGGTTCTTGATGAGGGTGTTGACGTCCGGCCGGAGGTGGGGCACCACGTGGGGCGGAATGCGGAAGCCGGGGTTGCCGAAGGGCGGGAGGTAGACGTGCCAGCGACAATGGTGACCGCCCGCCGACTGCATCATCACCAGTTCCTGGAGGAGGCTCTTGGCGAACCACTCCACGCCGGTGGGCTGCTTACTGCAGGCGAGTCCCGCGTCGATTCCAAGGAGAAGCTGGCTCACGGACGGGTCGCTCTCAGAGAGGCGGACGGGACGGGGGGCGAGCGCCACCCTTCGAAGGTGGAGAGGTGGGCGGTGAAGGTTGGCTCGTACCAGGTGCCGGAACTGCTCTCCGGGCGGACGGTCACCCGCGCCACGCGGAGCTCTTCACCGGCCATGAGCGCCAGGAACTGGCTCTGGGTTTCGTAGAACGGGTTCAAAACAAAGCCTGCCTTCGCCACTTCCACCGGCAGCCGGAAGGAGCGGGCCTGCCCATCCGTCAGCGTGAACTCCACCGTCAGACCTACGGATGCGACCGCCAGCTTTCGCAGACGGTTCGCTGGCGTGGGATGGAGGTCCAGCGTGAGGCGCTGCAGCATACCGTGTCGTAGCGGGAGCTCGAACGCCTCGCCCAGCCGGCACGGGAGGGTTGTCTGCTCCGCGAGCCGCGCGTGCCGCTCCTCGCGAATGCGGCGAAGCAGCAAGTAATCGCTCTCTACCAGTATCGGCTTGAACTGCCGGAGGAGCACCTCCTGGGTGCGGCTGTCTTCCGCCGGAGGGTAGTGGCCGTCGATAGCGTAGGGACGGAACAGGACGTATTCGGGTCCAGAGGGACGGGCGGTGGCCGCTTCGTTCAACGCCATGAGCCGTTCGCTGTAGGCGGAGTAGCCCTGGAACACGGGACGCGGCCGCCAGTTGAACCGGTTGAGGAAGAGCACTCCCTGCTCCGGCGGGAAGATGTCGAGGGGCGCGTCGCCCACCACGGCGGCCACCTCAGGCAGCCGATGGCGTGTGCGCTCATCCTCCGTCCAGTGCTCCAACTCCCGCTGCGAGCCAAATGGGTTGAGGGAGCGCGGCGGCCGGTTGTAGGCGGAGAAGACCCAGCTACCGTGTACGAACTGGAACTGTCCCTGGCGTTGGAGCAGCGCATAGCCCAGGAGCACGCAGGCAAGCGAAAGGTAGGCTGGGACGAGCCGCCACAAAGTTGAAGTTGCACGCGGGTTGGGGTCGCGGGGCAGGTGGATGGCGGCCACGAGGGCGACCGCCGCCATCGCCGGCAGCAGGAAAACGACGTGTGAGCTGAAGTGGACGATCCCGCGCTTCCACACCAGAAGGGCAGCGAGGAGCGTCAAGGCGACGGGGAGGACACGAGGGAGCGAAAGAGCGAGGGAGCGAGGGAGCGAGGGAGCGAAGGCAGCCATCGCGATGGCGGTCAGGGTTGCCAGGGTGGAGGCGACCGCGATGATCAAAAGCGTTGGATCGGGGAGAAGGGACTGACCGTCGGTGTAGCCGTCGGCGATCCAGAGGGAAGTCTGGACATACTCCCCCACCCCGCCGAGCGACTGGCCGGCCGCGAGCCAGAGCGCAACGGTCGCGACGGCAAAGGTGACGGAGAGCGTAACGCCATTGGAGCGACGGGCGCGCCAGGTGGCAAGGACGACCGCAGCGATGGAGAGCAGGACGAAGACCTGGTTGGTGAACTTCCCCAGCCCGATGAGGGCGAAGAGGACGCCACCAATTCCGGCCAGAGCTAACTGGGGTCGGTTGAGGAAGGCGTGCTTTGCCTTCGTTCCCTCGCTGAGCAACGCGCCAACTTTACTGCCTGTGGTGGGATGCGGGTGATTTTCACCTTCGGCGCGGCTCGGCAGGAGCCTCGCCCTCCCTTGAGGGTTGCGCTCACTCGGTTGACTCTTCGCTTCGGCTCCATTCTCTTCCAGATCGGGCGTCGCCCTCCTGGGGGGCTCGTGCGCCAGGGTGAGTGCCAGGGCGAGAACCAGGAGGATGAGCTTGAGGTCGACGCCGCCGACCATTCCGCAGAGGATGAGCGGCCCGCCGGTCAGGCACTGACGCCAGGGGCTCCACGCGGCGAGCGGACGGAGCACGATCCATGCGCCAAATAGCGAGACGGCGTGCTCGATCAGCCAGCGGGGCCAGTAGAGGCGCGCCTCATAGCCTCCGCCGAGGAGCCAACTGTAGGGGCCGTAGGTGAAGGCGTAATCCCTTCCGGCCTGGAAGCGTTGGACGAAGAAGTAGTTGTAGGCCTCCTGCCAGGAAGGGTCGAGGATCCGCCCCGCCACGAAGTGCGGCAGGGAGATCCACCCCAACCAGAGGCCGACCACCAGTAGCCCAAAGACCCACCGCCGGGCGCGCCCGGTCCTGCCATCGGCGGCATCTGCGGCCAACGCGGCCTAGCCCCGCGCCTGCCGGAGGTCGAGGATCTCCTGGACGCCCTCCCGCAGGGTGATGCGCGGCTGGTAGCCGAGGACCCGCTCCACGTGCTCCAGGCTGGCCATCTGGCTTCGGACGTATCCGGCAGCCACGGGGTTGGGGATATGGTGCGGGCGCACGTCCTTGCGCATCAGTTCCGCCAGAAGCGCCACCAGTTCATTGACCGGCGTCGCTTCCGAGGTGCCAACGTTGAAAACCTCCGCGCCCAGCGGCGCCCCATGCTCCAGGGCCAGCCGGACCGCGTAGGCGATGTCCCAGACGCTGGTGAAGTCGCGCGTCTGCTCCCCGTCCCCGTAGACGATAGGGCTGCGATCCTCTTCCGCGTCCCAAATGAATTGCGAGACGAGGTTGGCGAAGCGTCGCTTGTGGTCCTCACGCGGCCCGTAGACGCTCATGAACCGGAATCCGATGGTCTCGACCCCGTACTGCTGCGTGTAGACCCGAGCCGTCTCCTCCATGCAGTGCTTGGTGACGGCGTAGAAGTTGGGGACGTCCAGCGGCCCGTCCTCGCGAAGCGGCGGCGTCACGTTGCCGTACACCGACGACGTCGAGGCATACGCCACCCGCCGGGCACCGCATGTCCGGGCGAACTCCAGGACGCGGAGAAAGCCAATGACGTTGTTGTGGAAGCAGCCGATCAGGTCATCCCCGAACATCGGAGCGGACGAGGCGCCCGCGAGGTGGATGATGGCGTCGACGGGCGGGATGCTCTCCCATACGGACGCGTCGGCTACGTCGCCCTGGATGAAGTTCACTCCATCCGCCAGGTTGCCGGTCTTCCCAAGGGAAAGGTCGTCCAGGGCGGTGACGGACCAGCCATTCCGCAGCAGTTCCCGGCCCGTGTTGCTGCCAATGAACCCTGCCCCACCCGTGATCAGCGCTCGCGTTGCTCCCATGCGTTCTCCATCAGTCATGCGTTGGCTCGGCTCTGTCATACGGCCACCCGGCACTGCGTCTCAACAGCCGGCAAGCCAGCACCTGGCAAGTCTGCACTTAGGGAGCCATCCAGTGGCAGATCGCCCTCTGGTGTGAATAGGCGATCGGTGGCGATCTGGTCCTCCACCACGACCCCAGGCTGGACCACGCACCGGGTGAGGCGAGAGCGCCGGACGCGGCTGCCGGAATGCACGACGCAGTCTTCCAGCAGGGAGTCCGTCACTTCTGCGGATGGGCTGATCCAGACCACTCCGGCACCTCGCCGCGCCGCATAGCTGTCCATCAAGACCTCATGGGCTGCGATGTAGGAGCGGTAGGTACCGATGTCATGCCACTCCCCCGACACGGGGAAGACGCTCACATGCTCCCCGCCCGCCACCAGCGCCGCGATCAGATGGCCGACCTGCGGCAACCCGCGTTGGCTGAGAGTGCAGAGGACCGTCGTGAGGCGGCGCGGCAGGTAGAAGCAGCCGGTGAAAACCCACGGGGAGCGCGGGACGGCAGGCTTCTCCTCGAAGGAGCGGACGCCGAGATCGTTATCCCATTCAAGCACCCCGAATCGGCGCGCGTCTTCCAAGTTGTCCAGGCGATGGGCGGCCAGGCGGACCTGATCTGCCTCCGCCTCACGGCCACCCCCCAGGAAGTCCCGCACGGTGAACGGGAGGAGGCTATCCCCCATCATCACGAGCAAGTCGTCGCTGACGCCGCTATCCTGGATGCATTCGGCCAGAGCGGTGACAGGTCCTCGGGGCGATCCATCGCCAGGGCGCTCCACGTAGATCGTCACTGCGCGGCCGGAAGGAAGAGCGTCGCGCCACGCGTGGAACTCCGAGGCGAGCGCTGGGGTGACCAGCACCGTCACGGGCACCTCGAACGGCACGCTCTCAACGATCCGGGTGAGGATCGGCCGATCACCCAGCAGAAGCAGCGGCTTGGGGGTGTCGTTGGTCAGCGGCTGGAGGCGCACCCCACGACCGCCGGCTGGAATCAGGACATGCATTTCAGCCACTCACCCCACTGGCGGGACTCGCTCCACTGACGGGGGACAGTCGCCCCGTCATGTCACGCACCACCTCGCGCACCTTCCGGAAGAGCGGGGCCAAAACCTCCGGACTCTGCGGCTCGCCCTTAGGGTCGAGCCAGTGCCGGACCGGGCCGACCATATGCGCCATGCTGATCTGCTCACCGCGCAACAGCGCCATGTCCTCCGGGGCCGCATCCGTGCTGGGGATGTAGTTGTAGGCCGAGGGAAGCACGCTCCACGGGATGCCCGCGCGCTGCAACGCAAGCGCGAAGGCGATCTGACTGGTGAAGTGATTGGTGAAGAACGAAGTGTAGGGGCGGCGCAGGGCCACGTCCCGCAGCCAGGTGGTGCTCACTTCCCGCCACGCCTCCCCGAAGGCATGCTGGTGATCGCCGGGGATGAACGCCACGCCGTCATTGAAATAGAACGGCATGGTCCCGCCGCCGCCAGGAAGCGGCACCTCGGGCACCTCGCGGTTGCCGCCGAAGCGTCGGTACTGCTTCCGCCAGAGGTTGAGCGCCGGGCCATAGCGCAGCCACTTGCCGGTGTTCTCCGGCAGCCGGGGCCACGGCCAGAGCGGGATGGTGAGGTCGACACGGGCGTGGACGCGCTGGGTGGCCGCCACCTCCTCGAACATCGGGGTGGGATCGGTGAGGAAGACGATGTCCAGATCGGTCAGGCAGATCGCATCGTGGCGCGGGATGCGGCACATCAGCGCCTTGTTCGGGTAGGAGAGCCGGTAGGTGAAGCGCTTCTCCCGGTGGAGAATCAGCCGGTGCTTGCGGCAAAACTCCGTGATCTCCGGCGTGACCTCCTCCACGTACACCAGGTAGCGGGGGTAGCTCGCCGCCGCCCCGCCGCGCGTGTCCAGCGAATGGAGACAGACCTCCAGCGGCCAGGTGAGATCCGGCCGCCACTGGGTGGCAAAGAAGACAAACGCGAAGCGATCGTTCAATTTCGGATTTCGGAATGCGGATTGCGGAATGGGACGCGAGTCGGCTAAGGACAGGACGTTCTCCCGTCTCTCCGGCTCTTCAACTCGATGTGACTGTTCGTTGGACAACTCGTTAACCGTCATTCTGGGCATCCCCGCCCACCCGCCGCGCACTTACCGTCCCCCAGAATCTGCCATGCCTTCGCGGCACCCACATCCATGAAACGGTCGACATGCGAGAGCCACCCTCCGCCCGAAGTGCTCTCTGTCCGCCCCCCTAACGCCGTCATTCCGGGCTGTACCCGTCACGAGCGAGGGAGTGTTGCCCTCCCGGAACCCATTTGAACACGGCCTGATCGTACTGCTCGCCACGGCCAAAGGGGCCATGGACTCGGTTAGTTTCACAAGATCCACCCGGACTCGCACCGCGCGTCGGAGCTGTCCCTCCGCCGACCGGTCATCCGCCACGGACCATAGCCAGCAGCCTCTGTGCTGCGTTCGATCACGGCAGCCAGCGTGCGACCCAGCCGCACCCTCGCCCGCAATTCGCCTGCGCACAAGCCGTACGAGTCCTGGGTGATTCGGTAGTCGGCGCCGCGAGGTTGTCGTGTCACTCCATCGCTCCCTCGCTCCATCCCGATCTCACCGGCACTCCCCATGCATCACGGTCGGCAGGTGGGGGCGCTTTGGTTCAGGAGGAAGCAAGGCTAAGCCGGTGAGCGACCGTGGGCCTGGGTGGAAGCACGAGGAAGACCGAGATCGGTCAACTCCCCTTCCACAAAGGTGAGGAACTCCCGCCGGAAGCGGTCCAGGCTGAAATGGTCGGCGCGCGCGCGGGCTGCGGACGAGAGCCGGATCCGCTCCGCATCATCCGCGCAGAGGCGGAGAGTCTGCTCCCGCCACTCGTCCAGGGTGCTCCAGAGGAGGCCGGATCGACCCGGCTCGACAATCTCCGGCTGGCCGCCACGGTTGATGACCACCGGGACGAGGCCCCACGACATCGCCTCCACCGTCACCATCCCGAAATGCTCCATCCGCTCGGGGCTCGATTCCTCGTCCAGGCCGTAGCCGGCAGCGTGCCAGAAGAGCGACGACTGCCGGAAGAGGTCGCGCAACTCGCTGAACGGACAGCTTGGGTGGACGTGGACGGGGTAGCCCTCCAGGCTTCGGCGGAGGTCTTCCACGTAGCTCCAGGTATCCGGCGTAGGAGGGAGGACGTGGCCTGCGAGATGCAGTTCCCAGCCAGCTAGGCCCCGTTCGCAGAGGCCCTTGAAGGTCTCGATCATCAGTTCCTGGCGCTTGTAGCTCCAGGTGGTGCCGTCCAGGCCGGTGGGCCGCTCGAAGAAGCCGATGCCGACGATCCAGCGCTTCCGCTGGTCCGCCGGGAGGAGGTCGGCGGGGTTGGGGGTGCTCACGGGTGGGTTGAGGACGAGGGCCTCGCGATCCCAGTAACGCCGAATCCAGCCCTGCGCGAAGCGGCTGCTGGTGATCAGGTTGGACCAGCTATCAAGGCGGGAGCGGATCTCCCGCTGGGTGCGGGAGGATGAGCTCGCCAGCGAGGCGAGGCCGCGATGCGGAATGGTGGCATCCACCCTCTCGCCCCTGACCACGGGGAAGTGGCAGATCACAGTGCTGCGCCGGGCGGCGGACCGGAGCGGCAAGGCAATGGTGTTCGCGAGTAGCAGATCGTAGCGCCGGGTGAGCGCCTCGTAACCGCGCAACTGCGCCGCGCGCTCCAGCCGGCCGCGAACGCCGCCCGCTGAAGACGGGACCGGGTTGCACTCCGGCTCGTGGAGGAAGCGGACTCCGTCCAGCCGGAGGTCGAAGGCCGCCTCAATGCGGGCGGGATCGACCTCATGCTCGGAAATGACATCGACGCGATCCGGGCCGAACCGCTCGCGTAGCATCTGGATGCAGTACGCGCCGTACTTCTCCGCCCCGCCCTGACCGTCAAGCCGCGGCTGAATCACTCCAATCCGAAGCTGACTTACGCGAACCTGGGCTGTCATGATGCGACGAACGCCCGGTTCAGCCGCAGTCCGCGCTTAATCTTCTTGAGGGCGAAGCGGATGTCGCCGTGAGCCAGCTCCACCAGACTCTCGTAAACGATGCGCGACCAGAGTGCGCCCGGCACCGCCATAGCGCCGCGCCAGCCGAACCACTTGCGGAAGTAGCGGTAGCGGTCTCCGTAAACCTGGGCCTCGGCCCGGTCGAAGGTGCCGACGCTCGCCCCACCGTGATGCAGGATCTCGGTCTCCGCCGTGAACCAAATTGGGAAGCCGGCCTGCTTCATGCGGTAGCAGAAGTCGGTGTCGTTGTAGAAGAGAAAGAGGCGCGGGTCCATGCCGCCGATCTGGTCGTACACCTCGCGACGGATCAGGAGGCAGCTTGTTTGAGCGTGATCCACCGGCCGGCTGGAAGCGTGGTCCCAATCGGCCATCTCGAACGCCTTGAGGATCGGGTGATCCGGCCGGCGCCGGTGGACGAAGCTATCCCAAAGCCAGCCAGTGCGCAGCGTTGGAAAGGCGAAGCATGTGCGCTGCACGGCTCCACTCGTCTCGCGATGCAGGGGGGAGATGCCGCCGAACTTCGGGCGGGCATCCAACTCGGCCTCAAGCCGGGCAAGACCCTCCGGCGGGACTTCGGTGTCGGAGTTGAGGAAGAGGAGCTTGGCCCCTCTGGCCGCCGCCAGCCCCAGGTTGTTGGCGGCGGCATAGCCTCCGTTCCGATCCATCCTTAGGCCGATGACGGTAGGATGGCGTGCAACAACCGGAGCTGGGTTCTGGGGCGACTGGTCGTCCACCGTGAGCATCTCCAACTCGCCCGACGCGAACCCCTGCTGGCCTTCCAGGCTGAGGAGGCAGCGGTCGAGGAGGTCGACCTGGTTGTAGACCGGGATGACCACGGAAATCCGGGGACGAGTTGTCCCATGACGAGCGTCAGTCATAGCGGGAAAGCAGCAGGGCGCGGACCAGGAACTTCGCGCGCCAGCTCTGGAGAAAGACGGGCGGGAAGGAGGAGAGGGCGCGCATCAACTCCGCGCGGCACTGGAGGACGAGGCCTTCCTTGCTTGCCCGGACAGCCCGATCCAGGGCTTCCAGGGCGCGACGTGGTCGGTAATGGGTCATCGAGTGCGGCACGGGCCGGAGGTAGAAGGCGAGGGATCGCAGCGTCCACGCCGCCCGCTGAGCGGGGGTATCAAGCCGACGGCTGGGCTGGGAGAGAAGGGCGAGGTACTGGTCCGTTACCGCCCGCAGGGAGTAGCGGCTCTCCACCACGGCACGCGATGCCACGCTCGCCGTCCGGTGAGCCGAGGGCGCTTCAAAGGCGACGAGGCCGCGGAGCATCCCGGCAACGCCCTCCTGCCTCCGATAGACGTAGCCCGTCACCCCGTGCTCGACAATCTCATCGGAGCCCCAGGCATCAGGGACGAGGACCGGGCAGCCGCAGGCCATGGCTTCCAGGACGGCCATCGGAAAGGCTTCGTCGTCCGAGGTTGAGACCAGCATTCCGCCGGACGCCGCGATGCGCTGGTAGAAGTGGGGCATCTCGGGGTAGCCGATCTGTCCATAGAACGCCAACCGCCCGGCCAGCGGCCCGAACAGCTCCCCGGCATCCGCGCGAACGTTGCCGTCCGCCACATGGACGGAATACCGACCCTCAGGGAGCGCGCCGATCAGGTCGCGAAGCCGAGCGATGTTCTTGTTCGGGTCTGCGGAGCGTCCTACCCACCCCAGGATCGGCGGGCCGGAGTGCGGCTCTGTGCTGGGCTGGAAGCGATCAAGGTCGACCGGATTCCCGATGACCTGGAGCGGTAGGTCGGTGTAAGGCCGGATCTTCTCCGCCCACCAGCCGGTCAGGGCCACCACGGCATCCGCGTTCGAC
>JANPLG010000251.1:0-4559 GCA_031426395.1 Actinomycetes bacterium | reverse complement strand
TGGCGGCGCTGCGCGGGCGACATCAGGCTGGCCGTCTGCGCGGACCCACCTTTCCGCCCCTTCTCAGGGAGGCGACGCGACTTGCTGGTGCGGTGAGATCCCACCTCAGGATCCCTCCGAAGGCAGCGGCGCAGGTTCCAGGCCACGGTCTCTCAGCACCCGCAGCAACTCCGGGAGCGCTGCCTGAGTGGCGGCGAAGCGGTCGTGGAGCAGCACCATGTCCCGGTGCGCGAGAGTCTGCCCAAGCCGGACGATCTCCGACGCCGGGGCGTCCCGGTAATCCCGCGAGTCCCGGCTCCAGAAGGCGATGCGCCTTCCGTGGCAGGCAAGCCAGAGCGCGTGCGCTGACCGAAGCTCTCCAAAGGGGGGCCGGAACACCGGAAGTCCGACCTCCGGGCAGGCGACCCGCAACGCCACATCGGTGAACCCGATCTCCCGATGCAGCGCGGCGAGGCTCAGCTTCTTGCAGCGTGCGTGGGTGTGCGTATGATTGCCGATTGCGTGCCCCTCCCGGCAGATCCGCTGGACCAACTCGGGGTGGCGCAGGGCGGCGGAACCGACCAGGAAGAAAGTCGCGCGTGCGCCGTGCTCAGCAAGGATGTCGAGGATGCGCGGTGTCGCGTCCGGGTCCGGACCATCGTCGAAGGTCAGCGCGATGGAGGGGCGTCCCGATTCTGGGAGCCGCCACAGCAGACGGTCACCCAGCGCCGAATGCTCGACGCCGGTCCGAAACGCCTCCTTGACGCGCGCGCGCAACGCCTTCGGCTCCAGGCGCGGCCCGGGCATTGGGCGCGGCAAGCTTCGGGGGCGCTTCCAGTCGTCGGCAAGTTCCATGACTTCCACTCCACACTCACCCGCGATGCGGTTTCCTTCGCCCATCAACCGTCCGTCGCGCGTCGGCTGCTGACCGCCACCGGCTGGGCGGGACGAGCCGTCCGCGCCAGTTCCAGCACCTCCGCCGCGTTGTGCACCCAGAGGTGGCGAGAAAGGACCTTCTGCCGCGCCGCGTGGCCCATCGCTTCCCGGGTCTGCTCGTCCGCCACCAGCGACCGCAGGCATGCGGTGAGCGCTTCCTCGTCGCCGGGTGGGAAGAGGAGGCCGGTGCGGCCGTCGTCAATCGCTTCCTCCAGCGGCTGGTAGCGCGGGGCCACCGCTGGCTTCCCCATCGCTTGGTACTCAAAAACCTTCATGGGGGAGCCGAACGCGTTGCTCTGCGGCATCACGCCGATCTCCATCGCCGCCACGTGCGCCGCCATCTCCGAATGGGGCACCTTACCCGTGAAGATCACGCGCTCCCGGATGCCGAGCTGCTCCGCCAGCGATTCGGAGTCGGCCCGCTTCGCTCCATCGCCCACCAACAGCAGTCGGAGTTGCGGGAACTCGCCCGCCAGCCGCGCGAAGGAGCGGACCAGCAGATCGACGCCGTGCCATTTGGTGAACGACCCCGCGAACCCGATCACCGTGCAGCCTTCGAGGCCGTGCCGCCTGCGGACTTCGAGGCCGTCGACGCGGGCAGGATCGAACTGATCGGCCTCCACGGCATTCGGCGTGACGCGGATCTTCTCCGCCGGAATCCCGAGCTGGACCAACTGCTCTTTCAGGTAGCTGGAAACCACCACGATCCCGGTCGCCCCGTTCAGAATGCGCCGCTCGAACCACTCCGCAAAAGCCTTCATGCGCACCTGCTTCCCTTGGCGGGTGCGGTCCATGCGGACGATGTCGTTCACCTCCAACACTACGGGGATTCCCCGCAGTCGGCCGGTGATCACGCCGGCGAGGTTGTAGAGCGCGTACCGCTCATAGATCAGTTCCGGCTTCTCACCGCCGCAGTTCCGCCAGAGCCGGGGGATGGCCACGACGTTGTAGCCGGTCTCCAGCGTCTCGAAGAGGGCTTGCGGGACCTTGCGTGCCATGCGACCCAGGGCCGTTGGCTCCCGCCCGGTCACCGGACTGGCGGTGGAGTTGGCATCGGTGTCCACCCCGGGAGGTCCGATGATGGAGACGTCCAGGCCGTGCTGCTCTAAGCCGGCCGCCAGCCCGCGGATGTGGACTGCTTCCACGTCCCTGCCTTGTGTGCGATGGTGGTAGATCGCCCGCATTCCAGATCCGTCCCCTTCAAGCGCCACGCGCGTCACCTGCATCCGAGCCGGAGCTTGCCAGGCAAGCTCGCTGTAGTCGTCGATGACTGAAGGAGCGGTGCGGGGAGTAGCGTCGGCTGTTGCCTTATCCCCGGAAGGGTCAGGTTTTAGACGCCCCCATTGGAAGCGCTCACTACGGAGGCGCTAGTGGCGGGAGGGGCCGCTGGCAAAGCATCGAGCTACTTCTGATGGAACTGAATAGGGGATACGCGCTTTCCCCGAAGGCGTGTTCTTCATGGGCTGGCGATTCCCGGTAGAATGGTGCTGTCACTCACTCTTTGCCGCGCATGCGGTAGCCTGGATGTTGAATGTCTCGTCCCGCACATCTGGCCGCGCCCCTCGCGGCGGCCCTGTTCACCCTCGTGGTCACGCCTGCATTCGCGCAGAACAGTGGTGCCAAGCGTGCCACCAAGCCCGCCGCCAAACCGGCGGCGAAGCCTGCCGCCAAGCCGGCCAAGGCGGGACCAACCCTCGTGGTCGGCTCGAAGGCGCCGGCCATCTCCGTGGCCAAGTGGATCAAAGGCGAGCCAATCAGCGCCTTCGAGCCGGGCAAGGTGTACGTGGTGGAGTTCTGGGCCACCTGGTGCGGGCCGTGCCGCGCCACCATTCCGCACCTCACGGAACTGGCCAAGAAGTTCGAGGGGAAGGCGACCATCACCGGCGTCAGCGTTTTCGAGCGGCCCGCGCCTGACTACCAGGCGAAGGTGGCGGAGTTCGTGACGGAGATGGGTCCGAAGATGGAGTACCGTGTGGCTGTGGATGGCCCGCAGGGAACCATGGGCAAGACCTGGATGGAGGCCTCCGGCCAGGGCGGCATCCCTACGGCCTTCGTGGTCGGCAAGAAGGGGACCATTGTCTGGATCGGCCACCCGATGGACGGGTTGGATGAGGTGCTGGCTCAGGTGATCGAGGACCAGTTCGACCCCAAGGCGGCCGCTGCGGCGCGGGCGAAGCGTGAGGCCGAACAGGCGAAGACCCAGCAGCTCCTTCAGGGCATCATCGGCAAGGCGCAGGCGGGCGACTTCAAAGCCGCGCTTGCTGAGGCCGACAAGGTCTTTGCCGCCAACCCGAACATGGAGAAGGAGGGTCTCTGGAACCTGAAGCTCCAGCTCCTGGTCCGCAGCAACGATCCCGGCGTCACCCCCTACATGCGGAAGGTCGGCGAGAGCTACCTCAAGGACAACGCGCAGGGCCTGAACGCGATTGCGTGGATGATTGTCGACCCGGAGTCCCCGGTGAAGGACCGCGACTACGGCCTCGCGATGATGCTGGCGGAGCGGGCCGTGGAGCTGACCAAGGAGGAGGATGCGGCGATCCTTGACACTCTGGCCTACGCCCAATTCAAGAAAGGCGATCCTGCCAAGGCGATCCTCACCGGTGAGAAGGCGCTCGCCCTGATGAGCAAGCCGGGCGCACAGGCTGATCCGCGTGCCAAGGATGAGATCGAGAAGCACCTGGCCGACTTCCGCGCAGCGAAGAAGTAACGGCCATAGGGCGAGGGGAGAGGAGCGGCCTCATAGGACGCTCCTCTCTGCGGTCGATGCTCGCTCCAGCCAGTCGGCCAGGAGCGTGCCGACGGCGATGGCGGCCGTCTCTGCCCGAAGAATACGGTTCCCCAGGCGCATCCCCGCGAATCCCGCTTCCTTCGCAAGCGCGACCTCTCCCTCGGTGAATCCACCCTCGGGTCCGACAAGTCCCAGAACCGCACTCCGGTCCGTGGGCAGCACCCGAGTGAGTGCCTCGCTGGCGTACGGATCGAGGATGAAGCGGAGCGGTTCGTCGCTTTCCGCGAGCAATGCGGCCAATCGCTCCGGCTCATGGATCTCCGGTAGCCGGAGCCGGCCGCTCTGCTCCGCCGCTTCCCGCGCGATGCGGCGGTATCGCTCCATTCGCCCGGACCAGCGCTCCTCCCCTGCGGCGACGATGGTCCGCTCCGTGAGCAGGAGCGACACCCGCGCCGCGCCAAGTTCGGTGAGCTTCTGGACCGCCCACTCCAGCCGCTCGCCCTTGAGCGCCGCCAGTCCCACATGCAGTCCGTGAGGAAGCTCCCGCTCTGGTGCCTGGGGTTCACCCACCCGTGCGCGGACCTGCTTCCCTGCCACCTCCAGGAGTTCGGCCTCAAGCTCCGTGCCGTCATCGGGAACCAGAACGATCTTCTGCCCTACCCGCAGCCGCAGCACACGGACAACCTGGTGAGTTACCTCCGCGGGGAGCTCGATCTCAGAGCCAGGGGTGAGAGGAATGGAGAGGAAGAAGCGCTGCATCGGGGGATTCCGAACTTCGGATGCGGGTTGGCTGGGGCCCGATGCGGATTCTGGACGACCTCTGGTGGGGCGGGCGGGACGCCCGCGCTCCCGAGATCCGCCAGCCTGTGGTGACCCACCATATCGCGGTAGAGAAGGGGGCCTCGGCAGTTCGCGC
>JANPLG010000250.1:0-1979 GCA_031426395.1 Actinomycetes bacterium | reverse complement strand
AGTCCGCTCTCAGCACTGCGCTGTCCGCACTCCGCACTCCGCACTCCGCACTCCGCACTCCGCACTCCGCACTCCGCACTCCGCAATCGGATGGCGCTCCTGTTGAATCAGGGTAAGCTCACCGTGAATCCTCAAGGAGTGTCCATCGTGCCTGCCTTCGCTCGAGCTATCGTCTTTTGTCTTGCCGTCGCCACCTCCGTGGCAGGTGGAATTGCCCCAGTGCAAGCGCAAGCCCAAGGGCAGGAAGATACCCGTTTCCCGGACCTGATCCGGGAGCAGTTCGGGGTCGGGGTGGAGCCGATCCCGGGCCGCTGGTTCACCGGCGATCTGAACGGCGACAACCGCACCGACCTGGTGGCCCTGGTCACCGTACGTGGCCGTGCGTCGCTGGCGCGGGATGTGGTGGTGCAGAACCCCTGGAAGCCCACCCGGCCAGCGTCCCGGCTGGTCACCGGCATGGCCCTCATCATCCTGCATGGCGGCAGTCGCGGGTGGGACCAGCCGGCCCCCGGCGCGAAGGTGCTCCTCACCGACACCGCGTTCTTCGGCACGCCGATCTGGAGCGTCGGCATGGGTTCCGCTCCGGTGGGGGTCAGCAGGCGCGGCACCGTGGCGGGCCTGCCTCGCGCCTCGCGCGGAGATTCCGTCCGTATCGGGACGGAGGCTGGGATCGACATCCACCTCTTTTGGGACGGTCGCGCCTACCGCCTCCACTGGCCCGCTGAAGAACCATGATTTAACTGCGGAGAGCGGAATGTGGAATACGGATTCCCCGATGGGCTACCGTCGCTCGGCTTCGCGGGAGAGGCTAGCGGAGATTCTGCCCATCAGGTCGCTGGGGACCGCAATGCGATTGATCTTGGTGCGAACCGCTTCCAGGAGGGTGGCCTCGAAGCGATACTCGTGGGCGCACCACTCGCAGGTGGCGAGATGCTCGCGAACCTGCTCCATCTCCATATCCGGAAGCTCCCGGTCGAGGTAGTCGTCCAGGCGGCGGAAGGTCTCTTCGCAGGTGAGTTTGGATAGGTATGCCAATTCAGGGCCTCGCTTGTGTCGGGGGCACGGACGGCTCCCACTGATCCCCTCCGACCATGGACCAGAGCGCCTTCTGGAGGAGCTTTCGGCCGCGGTGGAGGCGCGAACGGACGGTGCCGACAGGGCAATCCAGGATCTCGCTGATCTCCTGGTAGGAGAGGCTGGCGGCAAAGTAGAGGGTCGCCACCTCCCGGAACTCGTCCGGCAGGGTTTCCAGCGCGCCTAGCACCTGCTCCGCGTCGAGTTGCTGCATCACCACTGCGGCCGGGTCTTCAGTGGTGGAGTGGAGGCCCAACTCCCGTGTCTTGCTCCAGAGGAAGAGCGGTGGTGCGTCCTCAATGTCCACCGTCTGTGGCGCGCGGCGCAAGCGGCGGTGACGCTGACGGCAGACGTTGGCCACGACGCACAGGAACCAAGCTTTGAAGTTGGTCCCGCGTCGGAAGGAGTGGAAGGCACGGAAGGCCTGAAGGCAAGCGTCCTGCACCGCATCCTCCGCCTCGTCCCGGTGGCGTGTGTAGGAGTAGGCGAGATGAAACGCCCCATCCAGAACGGGGGCGAGATGACCCTCGAATTCTTGCTGCTGGGAAAGGGTGGCCATCAGCGCGGATACAGAGAAGGAGTCATTGAATACAAGAGCACTAACGAAGCTTTCCCTCTGTGGACGGGAGTACTGCTCCTCCCTCAGGAGGAGCAGCACTCCAGGAGTTGCGCTACATCTTGCCGGAGTTCATCTTCCCCGAGTTCATCTTCCCCGAGTTCATCTTGTCGGTGTGCATCTTGCCGCCGCTCATCTTGCCGCCGCTCATCTTGTCGGTGTGCATCTTGTCGGTGTGCATCTTGCCGCCGCTCATCTTGCCGCCGCACATCTTGACCACTCCCAGAAAGGAGCCGCCCAGGGTGATGAAGCAGCAGGATAAGGCGATCAAGGTGCCAAATCTGATCAT
>JANPLG010000249.1:0-11327 GCA_031426395.1 Actinomycetes bacterium | reverse complement strand
CTGGCCCGCGCGCACGCGCCGGCCCCCCGCGGGCAGGTGAAGGTCCGATGGAGAGCCGTGTAAGGGAGAACCTTACGCACGGTTCGGAGGGGGGCTGCGGGAAACGGGGAAGAAATGACCGCGCCCGCAGCCTACCCTACTCGATCAGCGCGGCTCTCGCTTGAGCCAGGCCGGCAGGTTGATGGTGGCGCTCTTTTTCCATGCCGTGAGGTAGAGCGAGCCGAGGAAGCGGGTTCCCGCTCGCGCGCGCTCAGTGGTGAACTCCCGCACCTCGGGGGCTGCGGTAAAGGCACCTTCGCGCGGCGGTAGCTTTGGCTCCAGTGCATAGACGCGGTCCACGAGCGCGTGGCTGGCGAGCATCTCCTTCTGAACCGCCGGAAGGATCTCCGGGTAAGCCTCTGCCTTCTGCCCGGCGGAAAGCTCCTCCGACTTCAGCTCCAGCCGCTCGATGAGGGAGTCGACCTTGGCGTGGATGCCGCTGCGTGGAGTCTCACCGTCGGTGCCGGTCCGGCCATCGTGGTGGACGGTGGTGTGGAGCGGCATACTGAGGTCGCCCGCGTAGTGGGCTAGGAACCCGGCGTAGACCAGCGCCTTGGCCTTGATGGTGGGATTCTCCGGCCACTTGCGGTGCTCTGCCAGCGTGATCGCCAGCCGCTCGGTCCACTCCGTGATGGAGTAGGGGAGGGTGCCGACCTTGCCGGGCTCTTCCTTCAACTCACCGAGGAGCCTGTAGAACTGCGACCGCTTCGCGGGAAGCGGCTTGCCCTTAAGCAGCTCCCAGTCGAGGTAATGCTCGGGCCCTTCGGCGTCGGTGGCGTTGGGTGCCTCGCGCTGCTTGTGGACGTCCGGGTCCTGGGCGCAGTGCCCGATCATGGCACCGCCCTCACGGAAAAAGCTGGGGACTTCGGCGGGGAGCGTCTGGACGGCGGCGCGGGCGATGGTGCTGTGCCCCTCGGGCCACCAGCCACCAGCGGGAGCGGCTAGGAGCATCCCCGCCGATATGGTCCCGCCCAGCATCAAGAATGCACGCTTCATGGATGATCTCTCGGAAAATAGAAATCCGCGGTCGCGGGTGAACCCCGGACCGCGGACGGTTGATCTTGCGCAGCAGAGTGCCAGGCCCAAAGCGGGACAGGCCGCCGAACCCTAGTCGGTCTGGATGGACCAGTCGCGGGCCCTGGTGGAACCCCAGCGAAGCCACTTCGCATGTCCATCCCCGTAAAGGGCCAGGAAGCCGCCGTTGTGCCGGTTGGCCACCTTGGATGCGGTGGAGTTGTTGAAGTGGTCCGTCCGGATCTCCTGCTGGATTCCTCGAATCGAGTTGCCGAGGTTACATTCCGTTGTGTTGGGAGCCGGCTTGGCCCAGGCATCCGTGATGTGGATGGTGCCGGAGGGATCCTCAACAGCTGCCTCGGAGATGCCGATGGTAGTACCCGTCGTCACAAAACCGTTCTTGTTGCCACCTGTAAAACCCGGCGTGGCCCAAGCTACGGTCGTGATCAGGTTCCTCCCATAGGAGAGTCGGTTCACCAGGCCAAGCGGGTGCGTGGAGCCGTCGCCATTCTGCGGACCAAAGGGTCCGTTCACTCCGAACTTCGTGTCCATGATTCCGCAGTACGTTCCCGTGGACCCGCCCGTGAGATCCCTCGCCACCTGACTTGGCTCACCAGACGGGCAGACGAAGACGCCTTCATTCTTGATGTAAGGCTGGATGATGGTCGGCCACGAAAGGAGGGCGTTGTTGGGGCCGGACTGAGACGGGGGATAGGTCTCGTCGTGGTCCTGGGTGTAGCTGATGATGGCGAGGCCGATCTGCCGCATGTTGCTGGTGCAGGACGCCTTGCGCGCCGCCTCACGCGCCTGTGCGAACACCGGGAACAGGATAGCCGCCAGGATGGCGATGATGGCGATGACTACCAGGAGTTCAATCAATGTGAACCCGCTCCGTACCTTACTTGCAATCCGCTTCATGTGCGTTTCCCCTTTCCTTCGACAGCCGGAGTATGCCGGAGCAATCTGAAGGAAAGCTTAAAGGGACATTGCTGTCTAGTTGACTTAAGGCCGGGTCCACACCTCATCGGGGTCCGACGCAACCTTATACCATGCGGAAACCTGCATTTCTGTGGCGATTTCAGGGTGTCCTACCGTCGCCGTGCCTAATGAACCAAGGTCAACGGAGGTTGGAACTTGAAAGGGACGGGGTGGCTGTCCGATTAGGCTTGGATCTCATTCGCCCCCTCGATTCCGTGACGTGCGCTTGAATGCCGGTACAATTGCCCGTCGGCCCTTACCCCTCAACCAAATCGATCGTCCTGTAGCACCTCGAACGCCCATGCGCACCACCTCGAATGGTTTTTCCCTCGCTCTTGCACCGGCTGGCCTGGCCGCGCTGGCCCTCTCCCTGGGTGGCGCGGCCACGCTGATCCTTGGAGAGTACGCACAGGCCGCTCCGCCCAAGCCCGCACCCAAGCCCGCAGCGAAAGCCCCCGCAAAGCCTGCTGCAAGGCCCAGCGCACCGATGGCGTTCACGCCGCGCACGCTCGACCTCGCCCCCGGGGAGACGTTTCCGGTGGAACTCTTCCTGCCAAGCCCGACAGGCAAGGCGATTCAATCCGAACTGAAGTTCGAGCCGGGACCGGAGGTGACCGTTTCCCCCGACCCACGGTTCGGCGGGCGCGTGCCGGGGTGGGGGACCAAGACCTTTCCCAAGGTGAGCGCTTCCGCCAAGGCCGAGGGTGAGCTTCCGGTGAAGGCCACGCTCCTGGCGGGCGGCAAGGAAGCGGTGCTGACGGTTCGGATTGTCCGGCCGGGCATCGAGCCGGTGCCCGGACGCAACAAGCTGACCGTGAAGGTGACGAACCCATTTACCAGCCGCCTTCTCTTCGGCCGCGTGATCGCATCGAACCCGGACCGGTTCCTCCAGGACGTGACGACCCGCGAGTTCAAGGTCAGCCCCGGACAGACAGCAGAACTGGTGTTCCCCCTCCCGGGCGCTGCGCCGGTGATGGGCGAGAAGTACGACTTCACGCTCCGAGTGGAGACCTACAACGGCTATCGATCCGTGACCAAGTATCCGCTGGAGTTCCCGCAGCTAGAGACCGGCCCGGATCGCTGAGGGCTACCGAGCAGTACTCCGCCAGCTTCCGTCTGGTAAGGGATCACCGAGTTGGAAGGCACCCCGATCGAGATGTGGGGTGCCTTCCCTTTTGCGGAAGCATCCCCCGCGGGAGCATCCGAGCTTCGGTCCGCACCACCTTTCCAAGTGATGGCGGTTCCACGCGTCTGCCAGTCTGGTTCTGGCGTGCGGGTGTCCAGCCGTCCTCAACTCCCCGGTCGTCCAGATTATGGCGTCGGCTATGGTCGGGCAGGTTTGAACCTGGTTCGCCGCCGTGGTGCCGACGGCATAAGAGGCGCACATCTCCGGTTGATCCTTCCCTAAGGGACCCGCCCCATTCCGAGTTGCCGTGAATGGCGGGTGAGCCACCTTGAAAAGTTGGTCTATCGCTCTCTCCTAAAGCAGGAGAGAAGGCGCTTCACGGAGCATTTGAGCAAGGGGTGGAACGACCCCTCATTCGGGAACGGGCGGCGTCTGCCCGTCCGGCGGTCGCTCCGTGCCTAGATCGTGCCTCGAAATTGTAAGAACGCAGCCGTAGCAGCCGGAAGCGACACCCGCCACAGGGACCTATCGTGGATAGCCGTAGTACTACTAATCCTGTTCCCCTTCGCGCGGTCGTCACGGCACTGGCCCTGGCAGCGCTTGCTTTTTCCGCTGGCCCGCAAGCCATTGCTGAGGGGCGGCCCCAACTGGCGGAGCGCATCTTCGCGGCTGATGGCGCGGAAGGGCTGGCCAGAGTCAGCCCTGCAGCTGGCGAACTGCTGCGGATCGACTACCCGAACGGTGGAGAGATTCTCCCGCTCAGCCGCCCCGCCAGCATCAGATGGTCGACCTCCGGTTTCCCATCAGGGCATCAGGTGCGACTTGAACTGGTGGACCTCGATCCCACAGCCGGTGAGACGGTGACGCCGATCATCGCCGGGACCGCAGACGACGGCGAGTACCTATGGACGCCGACGATCCAGGCGGACTCCAACTACCTGGTGCGCATCACTTCGCTCAACGATGCTACGGTCACCGACGACAGCGATGCGGTTCTCGGGTTTGCAGCCGGCAACTTGACGGTCACCAACCCGAGCATCGGCGATGTCTGGAACGCGGGCAACAACCGTTTCATCACCTGGACCTCCAGCGGCGTGGTGGGCACGGCAACCACGGCAACCGTTGAGCTGTCACGGGACGGCGGTACGACCTTTGAGACGATCCTCGCCTTGGTCCCCAACAACCCGGGCAACAATCTGGTGACGTGGACCGTGAGCGGGCCCGGCTCAATGCAGTCCGTCGTGCGCGTGGTCCCATCCGGCCTGCCTGCCTTCTCCGACACAAGCAGCGGACAGTTTCAGATCCGCGTGCAACCGCGCACCACGGTGATCGCGCCTAACGGTGGGGAGTTGCTGGTCAACGGGACCACGGCAACACTTCTGTGGGAGATTCGCGGACAGTTCGGCCCCGTGCGCGTGGAACTGAGCCGCAATGGCGGACTCGCCTGGGAAAACCTCTTCGAGAGCACCCCGGACGACGGCTTCGAGAATTGGAACGTGAGCGGGACTGACACCCGCACGGCCCAAATCCGGGTGACCTCGCTCTCCACGGCCGGCCTCAGCGATACGAGCAACGGCTTCTTCCGCATCGAAACCCCGTCCTTCAGGATCACGGCCCCGTCCGGCTCCCCTACGCTGCTGGTCGGCGAAGAACTGCGCGTCCAGTGGGCGAGCGCCGGCATTCCCGCGGACGCACGGGTGAGGGTGGAGCTGAGCCGAAGCGGCGTTGACTGGGAGTTGCTGGGGACCGTGGTCAACACCGGCTCTGCCATCTTCAACGTCACCGCGCCAGAGGCCACCGATGCAGAGGTGCGCGTGGTGCTGGAGGGGACTGAGAACAACGGTCAGCCGGTTCAGGCCATCAGCACCTCATTCCTCATCCGGCAACCAACCCTGTTCCTGGTCGCGCCCACCGGAAGGACCCAGTGGGTGAGCGGCAGCCAGGCAACGGTTCAGTGGAGCGGGACCACCCTCGGTTCAACCGCTGCGGGAAACACCGTGGATCTCCAGCTTTCCAGGAACGGGGGCAGGACGTGGCTCACCCTCGTCTCCGGAACGGCCAATGACGGCTCCCAGGCGGTGGGCGTGAACGGCCCCGAGACCAACCGCGCCCGGGTGCGCCTGGTCTGGAACCGCGATTCCACCGTGCAGACCCAATCCACCGATTTCAAGATCCGCCGCCGAAAGGCGGCCAGTCGACGTTAGCTCCTTTATCCTCCGTCGCTCGCGGCGGGGACTCCTAGACTGTCGCGGGCGCGGCGCCTCCCCAGCCAGCCCAGAGTTTATTACACTGCTCGGCCCAACCCCTAAAGCGGGCCAAAGGATGGCGCGATGCGGCCTTTCATACATCTCGTAACACTACTTTTCGCTCTGCTTCTCGGTGGACTTAGCTCACTGGCCGGCCACGCCCAGGGCGAATCCGGCGGGCCCACGGGCGTCCGCTACCAGGGCAAGCCGAACCAGGGACTGCAGCTCCAGCCGCTTTCGCGGATCAGCCAAGCCAAGCAGACCACGTTCCGCGGGGGGGCGCGGGCGCTGGGTGGGGGAGGCACTCCATCTTCCCCGGGCGTTTCGACCCAGTTCCTCCAGCATCTTTGGAGCGGCCTCGGCGCGCCGCTCAACCAGAACGCCCCGGACGCCACCATTGCTGCGGGACCGGACCGCATCGTGACGGCCGTAAGCGATGAGCTGCGCGTTACAGTCACTGCAGACAGCCAGTTCGGGCGCAAGGGCGACGCGTTCCTGATTGGGCTGAAGCCCTTCCTGGGGCAGAACCTTGGCACCCGCTTTGTATGCTGGCCGCGCCTGGTCTTCGTGCCCCGCGCGAACCCCTTCCCGGGCAACACGGGCAATTTCGTCCTGGCAGTGACGGTGGTGGACCGGACGGCCGACTCGCCGCAGCCATCCATCATCGCTCTTGCGGTCTCCAACAACGACCACCCTACCGCCAGCACCTTCGACTGGGGATTCGCGGGCCTGAACACCTTCTTCCAGGACGCCGCCAGCGTCCGCTACTACAGCTACCGGCCCCACCTGGGGTGGGACAACAACGCCCTCTACCTGACCTGGGACACGGCGCAGTTTGATGCGTTCATCAACCCCGCCAGCAAGATCGTCCCCGCACTTTCAGGCAATCGGGTCCTGGCGATCCAGAAGAACTTCGTTACCGGTGGCACGGCGCGTTTGGCCCAAGCGATCGATGTGGTGCTGCCGGGTGCCGCCGACCTCCCCGCCGGACCCTACACCGGAACGCGCGCATGGGGCCTGCGCCCTGCGGAGTCGATGGGCAGTCAGCCGCGCGGACTGATCATGGCCGCTGGCCGTCCGAACAACCCGCAGGACGGCAACGGCATCACCGCGTACATCGCCGATTTTGCTGCGTTCCCTGCCCCGGTCCTAACGCTCACCCCTCGGTACGTGGCCAACCCGGCCAGCCGTTTCACTTCCGCTGCGAATGCCGGCTCAGCTGGCGCATTTAGACAAGTGAGCACCGGCTACACCGATCTTACGAAGGCGGTCCTTGTCAACGATGTGCTCTGGACCTCCCACTGCGTTGGCACCAACTTCGACCCCCAGGCACGAGTGCGGGTTTATCAGCTCAACCTGAACAACGGAACCGGCACGGTTGGGCTCAGGCAGTTCAATGACATCACGGATCCAGGCCAGTCGCTCTTCGCGCCAGTGGTCGTTCCGGATACCTTCGGCAATGCTGTCGCCTACTTCAACGGCTCAAGTTTCTTCAGCCCGATCTCCCTTCAGCACGCCCGATACGTGGGAATCACGAGCAGCTTCGAGCCGATCTCGACCAGCGTCACTTCGCTCTCTTCCTTTAGCGATGGCTTCTGGGGTGCCTACAACGACGCTGCCCCGGATGTCCTCGTGGGCGGTCGCGTTTGGGCGCACGGGGAACTTGCGTCATCCGACTTCACGTGGGAGACGCGAGTTGCGCTGATCCCATCGCGGGCGACCACGGTCATCACGCCCAATGGCGGCGAAGCATTCCTCTTCGGGGAGCCTGTGCAGGTCTGCTGGACCCCAGGCATCTCCCTCGCCGGTGGCGTGGTGGGCGTCCAGATCTCACGCGACGGCGGCCTCAACTGGTCCACGGTTGCGGAGAATATCGCTGACGCCGCGGGGCAGTTCACCTTCATTGCGGCGGGACCGGCCAGCACGCGAACCCGTGTGCGGGTGATCGCGCAGACCGGGCCAAGCACGTTCGACGCGAACTTCTTCGACGCCAGCGACGGTGACTTCACGATCACCGACGGCATCCGCAGCACCTTCTGCATCGACGACGAGGTGCCGGTTGCCCCGCTAGTGATTCCGGACAACTGGCGCGGGAACGCGGATTGGGCGATTAGCCCGCTCTTCTTCCCGGCGGACATGATTGTGCGCGGCATCTCCACCCAGGTAGAGATTAACCACGGCTTCCAGCAGGATTTGCAGATATACCTCCTGCCGCCGGACGCCCCGATCCCGCAGGACATTGCGAACAGCAACATCACCACCAACGACCTGGCCCTCTACGGCATCAAGCTGCAGGACCAGAGCGGCGGCACGACTCCCTTCGCTACCACCGTCTACCCGATCCCGCAGCCCTATGCAGAACCGCTGGCATCCGCCCGCGCCAAGGTGATCCCGAAGCGCTCCCGCTTCTGGGACCCCACCGGCCGCGAATTGCCGTGGCGCCTGGTCATTCGTGACCTCAAGGGGGGTAACGCTGGCAGTTTGACCCGCTGGTGCCTGACACTGACCGGCCCGCAGAAGCAGCGCCTCATCGTCACCTATCCGAATGGTGGCGAGCGCCTCGACATCGGCAGCGCCCAGCAGGTCACGTGGACCAACGATAGCGACAACCCGATCTCCGGGGACGTCAACCTCTACCTGGCGCTGGACGGGGTGACCTTCGGGAACCTCCCCATCAACCCGAACCCGATCCCGGCGGACGTCCAGTTCTTTGACTGGATCACGCCGAACACCCCGACGGCCACGGCGCGCATCCAAGTGCGCTCTACGTCTGATCTAGCGCAGGTGGATGCCAGCGACGGCACCTTCACCATCGAACCGCCTTCCCTGACGGTGATCTCACCGAACGGCGGCGAGACGCTGGTCTCCGGCAAGCCCGCAACCATCACCTGGGACTCCGTGCCGCTCAGCGGCTCCGTGACGATCAAGCTCTCCACGGATAGCGGCGTGTCCTACCCCACCACGATCATCGCGAACGCGCCCAACGTGGGAAGTTACATCTGGCAGGTGCCTGCCAACCTGGTGACCACCACGGCACGCATTCAGGTGACTGCCAACTCCGGCCCGGCGCGGACGGACAACAGCAACGCGGACTTCTCCGTCCGCCAGCAGTCGATCACGGTGACCAGTCCCAATGCGGCTGGCATCCTTTGGTACACGGTCAATCCACAGACGATCACCTGGTCGTCCACCGGATTGACCGGGAACGTCCGCATCGAGCTCAGCCGGGTCCTTGGCTCCGGCGGCATCCGCACCGATTGGGAACTGCTGGGCACACCGGCCGTGGCTGCGGGGACCTTCGCCTACACTCCCACGGCGCCGGGCACCACCACCGCGCTCATCCGCATCACTTCGGCGACGGATAGCACGGTCTCGGACGTGAGCGACAACGTCTTCGAGATCCGTGAGGCGCGCATCACGGTCACCAGCCCGGTGGCGGGCGACAAGTGGGCGATCAGCTTCCCCTACACCATCACCTGGACCACCGAAGGACTTCCCATCGGACAGGACCGGGTGGACATCCAGATCAGCCGGAATAGCAGCCCGTTTGTGAACCTCTTCACAGATGTGGCTAACTCTGGGGCCCAAAGCTGGACGGTCACCGGCCCGCAGCGTGACAACTGCATCATCCGGGTGGTGGCCCGCAGCGTCCCGATCTCCGGGGTTAGCGGTACCTTCGCTGTTGTAGGGGCTTCCGTGGCGCTCACGGACCCCAACGGCGGCGAACGGGTGGCGGTAGGACGGAACTACTCGATCCGATGGACGGCCATCCCGCCGCAGGGCACGGTGACCTTGAGACTCAGCCGCAACAGTGGTCTGAGCTACGACTTCACCATCGCGACCGGCGTGCCGAACAATGGCCGCTACGACTGGCTGGTGCCGACCCAGGTCAACGGCCAGCCGATCGATACGACGACCGCCCGCGTGCTCATCGAGGTGGACGGCTCGCCGTTCCCCGCGCAGACGGACTTCAGCAACGCGGACTTCACTATCGAGACCCCGCGCGTCACGGTCCTCTACCCCAATGGCGGAGAGATCTGGTACACGCACACCACTGAAACGATCCGGTATCAGACGGTGGGTGTGACCGGCACGGTCGAGATACAGATCAGCCGCGCGCAGAACCAGGATGGAAGCCGAACCGATTGGACGACGGTCGGGTTTGCGCCCGCCAGCCCGAACGGAACGTTCCCGTACACCGTAGCGGGTCCGGCAGCGAACAACGTCGCCGTCCGCGTGCGGTCGGCTTCGGACGCCACGGCGCAGGACGTGAGCGACTCCGCTTTCGTCATCCGTGAGATGTCCCTCACCCTTGGAACTCCCAATGGGGGAGAGGTGTGGGGCGTGGGCACGCAGCGCACCATCACCTGGCAGCACGCCGGAGTGCCGGGCAACGTGTCGCTGCTGCTGAGCACCAACGGCGGGGCCAGCTTCAACCCGCTGGTGGCCTCCACCGCGAATGACGGCACTGAACGGATCACCGTCCCGAACATCCCAAGCACCAACTGCATCCTCAAGGTGCAGGCCGAAGGGTTCCCTCCGTTCGATGTGAGCGACGCGGTGTTCACCATCGTCGCCGCGCAGATCACGGTGGTCCAGCCGAATGGCGGCGAGGAGTTCCGGGTCGGCCAGACCTACACGCTGGAGTGGAACAGCGCCGGGCTCGCGGGCAACGTCCGCGTGGAGCTGGTTCGCGGCGGCGCGGTGGAAGTGCTGTATCCCAGCGAGCCGTCCAACGGCACCCGGAGCTGGGTTGCCACTGGACCGGACACGGCCAATGCGCGGCTGCGGATCGTGAGCCTGGAGCTTCCGTCCGTCCAGGACGAAAGCGACGCGCCCTTCACCATCGTCACCCCCGCGATCACGGTTCTCTCACCCAATGGCGGAGAGAGGTGGTTCGTGGGCAGCTCGCAGACCGTCAACTGGAGCGTTCAGGGAATCGACAACTCGGCGCAGGTGAGGATCGAGATCAGCCGTGGCAACGGGCCGTTCGAAGAGCTGATCGCTGCCACGGAGAATGACGGAACCGCGGATGTCACCGTCCCTGGACCGCCCTCGAACTCGGTGCGGCTGCGGATCACGGCACTGGACGGGACCGGCGCGGCCGATACCTCGGACAGCGCGTTCACGATCCTGAATCCGACGCTTCGGCTACTCTCCCCGAATGGCGGACTGGAATGGCTGACCGGTAGCCGGCAGACCATCTCCTGGACGTCGGACGGCGTGCCGACTGATGCCTTGATCAACGTCTACCTCCTCGGACCTGGAAAGAGCGATAGCCAGTTGATCATCGCGCAGACCCTCAACGACGGCTCCGAATCCTGGACGGTGGAAGGCGCGACAGCCGGCACCTACCGCGTTCGGATCGAGTGGGTGGGTCGGCCGGAGGTTGCGGATACCGGTGATGGAGACATTACCATCAGTGCGCCGCAGCTTCGGGTCACGTCACCCTCTGCGGGCGGCAAGTGGATCGTCGGCCGGCTGGTGACCATCCGGTGGGAGGGCAGCGTGGTTCGCGTGGGCGGCGGTCAGGTGGACATCCTGATCTCCCGTGACGGCGGGCGCAGCTACCAAACGCTGGTTCAGGACACCCGCAACGACGGCAGCCTCACGCTGACCGCTGTAGGCCCTGCGAAGAAGGCCCGCATCCGGGTGATCTGGAAGCCGAATCCGGCGGTCCAGAGCACCAGCGGCAACTTCCAGATCGTGAAGCCCAAGGCGCGCCGTTAGGATCAGGCTGGTTCCATAAGGGCCGAATCCAGAGTCGGCTCAAGCAAGCGGCGGCGGGTCCCCACAAGGACCCCCCGCCCTTCTGCCTTGCAAATCAAAACATATCCCAAAGCCGAATGAGGGAATCGGAAAGCCGGGACGCCGGACGCCAACTCGGCGCACCAACTCTCCATCGCAACAACGCACCAACTCGA
>JANPLG010000248.1:0-18996 GCA_031426395.1 Actinomycetes bacterium | reverse complement strand
GGGCGTCCGTCAGCGTGCCCCGGAAGAGGAACGGGTGCGCCTCCGCGCCGCCGGAGGTCGCCAGCCGCAGGCGGTCGCCCTGCTCGGTGGCAAGCAGCGCCGATGGGATGCTGTAGCGGTAGACGTGGTCAAGAGCGGCAGCCATCGGCACTCCGGGTCAGCGAGCCACTGCTCACCCGGAGTACTTCGCCAAGACAATCACCCGTTCCTCGGCCCGTTCCACCATCCCCTATCTCCTAACCCCCAACTCCCAATCACCGGGTCTCCTCCAGATGGCTGGTCAGTGGATGCTGGAAGACCTCCGCGCCGCCGGGAGTGTCCAGGTAGTAGCGGATGTTGGTCACCACCACCCCGTGGCGGGACCGGAGCGCCCACTGCAGCAGGATCCCGTTCTGGCCGTGGAGCAGCTTGGTCCACCACTTCTCCGTCACGAACTCCGGGATCACCACCGTGACAATGTCGTCGTCGCGCTCCTGTTCCACGGCGTCGATGTAGGCGACCAGCGGCTCCACCAGGGAGCGGTAAGGCGACTCCAGCACCACCAGCGGCACGTCTGGCACCCATTGGTGCCATCGGTCCAGCAGGATCGCCGTCTTCACGGGATCGATCTCTACGTAGACGGCGCGGACATCGTCGCCCATGGAGCGGGCGTACTTCACTGCCGGCATGATCCCGCGATGCAATCCGCTCACCACCAGCAGGACGGTGTGCTTGAAATCAGGCACGCCGCTGTAGCGGTCCATGGTGAGGTGCTCGGCGACCTGCTTGTAGTGCGCCGCCACCCGGAAGCACATCCAGACCACCACCGGAATCGCCACCATCACCAGCCACGCGCCGAGGTGGACCTCCACCTTGCTCAGCGGATCAAAGCGGGCGACGGCCCAGGTCACCAGAAAAGCGGCGACCGAAAGCCAGATGAGAGCCTTCCCCATCCAGCGGTGCCACATGGAGATCAGGACGAAGAGGATAGCGGTACCGGCCACCCAGAGCCCAATCGGCGTGGTGAGCGGGAAGAAGTCGATGGCTTCGCCGGCCATGAACTTCGTGACGGCGATGATGATTAGCACAATGAAGGTCGCCGTGGCCCCGAGGGCGTTCACGGCGGCATTGATTTGCCACCTGGGCGGCCGCAGCCGCCACCAGCGGACCACCATGCCGCTCTGGCTCAGCGTGAAGGAGAGGAACACCCCCAGCGCGTACAGCGGAATCAGGTGGTGCGTGCTCGCACCGAACGCGATGACCGTCAGGATGGAGAGAACGGTGACGCCGATGATGCCGTTGGAGAAGACCAGCCGGTCCCCTACGTTGGCGAACTGGCGCGGGAGCAGCCGGTCCTCCGCCAGGAACATCGCCAGCCGGGGGAAGTCGACGTAGGCGGTGTTCGCGGCCAGGATGAGGATCATGGCGGTGGCGGCCTGGATCACGTAATAGAACCAGCCCCCGCCGAAGACCGCGTAGGCGATCTGGGAGATGACGGTCTGCCGGTGCAGGTGGTGACCCGCCACCTCCATCTCCGCCGGGAACGGGATGATGTGAAGCTGGTGCGAGAGGAAGGTGATCCCCACGAACATCAGGATCAGGATCACGGCCAGCCAGGTGAGGACCTTCTGCGCATTCTTCGCCTCTGGCGGGCGGAAGGCGGGCACGCCGTCGGTCACGGCTTCGATCCCGGTGAGCGCGGTGCAACCGGACGAGAAGGCCCGGAGAATGACGAAGAAGCCGACATCCGTGGGCTGAAGATTCCAGGTGCCAGGCGGCGGCTGCGGCGGCGTGAGCGGGTGCCCGAGCGCCAGCCGGCTCAGCCCCACGACGATGAGGACCGCCATCGACGCGATGAAGAGGTAGGTCGGCACCGCGAACAGGACGCCGGACTCCTTGGCCCCCCGCAGGTTAAGCATGGCGATCAGGAGGATAAAGCCGACCGCCATCCAGACCGTGTACGGCTGCGTCTCCGGCACGGCGGAAGTGATGGCCGCCACGCCCGCTGAGATGCTCACCGCCACGGTGAGCACGTAGTCGATGAGTAGCGAGGCGGCCGCCGTCAGCCCCGGCACCACTCCCAGGTTCTCGCGGGAGACGCGGTAGGCGCCGCCGCCCTGCGGGTAGGCCTGGATGGTCTGCCGGTAAGAGGTCGCCACGATCCCCAGCAGCAGCGCGATGGCGAGGGCCACGGGCCAGGAGAGCTGGAGGACGGACTGCGTGACCGCCACCGTCGCCAGGACCAGCAGGATCTCCTCGGTGGCATAGCTGACCGAGGAGAGTGCGTCGGAGGCGAAGACGGGTAGGGCCAGGGAGTTGGGGAGGCGGGTATGGTGCGCGTGATGGGTGGGAAACGGCTTCCCAAAAACGAGACGACGCCACAGAGACGGCACGGCACGGACCTTTCGAAATGCGTCAGCAATCTGGGCTGCGGCGCCGAAACCCAGGGCCTGTAGATAGCTTCGCCAAGAATTTTTTGCGGAGGGCTGCAACACGCACCTCACCGCATCTGCTGCGCACCCTCGGGCGCAGCGTTCAACCTATACTCACAGACTCCGGCTTTCCGGAGAACCCCGAACCGAACCATTGCCGCAAGCGCACGCGCGGTGTTCCAGCGGATGTTCCCCGCTCGGGGCAAATCCTCGATAGTTTGCGCTACTTCGGCGACAAACGCATCAAGTGTGAGCGGGCCGCCCGCTTCGGACGCGGCCATCAGGAGGGCGTCGAAGTAAAGTTGCCGGCGGTCGGCGCGGATGGGGATGTCGGTCCAGCACATGGGGGGAGCCCGCTCTTGATCGCCCCCCCGCGGGTTTGTTGCGCGAGCCTTCATCTTAACGGCTGGAGAATGGAACGGGTGCGGAGGACGAGTTATCGCGTCGAACCCGTCGGTGCGCGCCCACCTCACGTCCGTCCGATGCACTTACCGTCCATGGTAGGGGCCGTGTCGCCGCACCGGCCCGCCGACAGCGGTGCTCCGGACGCCCCCGCCCAGCGATCCGGGTCCCCGGACTGGTATCCTGGTGGCGCTGACGGTCCCCGTCACGGTCACGGCGGCACGCTGCAGCGAGACGTGCCCTACCCCCGCCCCGGTGGCGATCCCGGCCGCACCCGCCGCCAACGGAGCCAAAGGAATGGGTTGGTGTGTCGGCCGCGACCTGTCCGACCACCGAGGCAATCGCAACCTTGCGGAAGGACTTTTGGTCACCTACCTAGCCATGGCACGTTCCGCAACGCCCAAGGCCCCAAGCGTCCCTGCCTGCGAAGCCTGCATCCTGAATTCCGTATCCTGCATTGCGCTGGAACAGGACCGCCTATCCGAAACCCGGGTGAATGTCGGCGATACCATTGAACGTCGAGCCCTTGCACTGGAAACCGTCATGCCTCCCCGCGTCTATGTCACCCGCTTGATCCCGGAAGCCGGCCTCAGCCGCCTCCGGCCCCACTGCGAACTCCGCCTTTGGGAAGGCGATCTCCCCGTTCCCCGGGACGTCCTGGAGCAGGAAGCCGCTGCCGCCGAAGGGCTGCTCACGCTGCTGACCGACCGCGTCGACGGTGCTCTCCTCGACGGCTGCCCAGGGCTAAAGGTCGTCAGCCAGATGGCGGTTGGCTTCGACAACATCGATGTCGCAGCCTGCACTGCGCGGGGGATTCCGGTCGGCAACACGCCGGACGTGCTGACGGAGACCAGCGCCGATCTCGCGTTCGCGCTGCTGCTGGCCACGGCGCGCCGCTTCCCGGAGAGCGAGAAGCTGCTGCGGGAGGGGAGGTGGAAAACCTGGGAACCGCAGCTCCTGCTCGGCCAGGATGTTTTCGGCGCCACGCTGGGGATCGTGGGGCTCGGCCGCATTGGGGAGGCCGTGGCGCGGCGCGCGAAGGGGTTCAGCATGCGGCTCCTCTACTCGGCCCCGCGCCGCAAGCCGGAGTTGGAAGCGGAGCTCGGCATCCGACACGTCCCGATGGAGGAGCTGCTCCAGCAGAGCGACTTCGTCTCCCTCCACACCCCGCTTACTCCGGAGACCCGGGGCGTGATCGGCGCGAGGGAGCTGGCCCTGATGAAGCCGACCGCCGTCCTGATCAACACCGCTCGCGGTCCGGTGGTGGATCAGCGCGCCCTCTACGAAGCCCTCCGCGACCGGGTCATCTGGGCCGCCGGCCTGGATGTCTTCGAGAAGGAGCCGCTCCCTCTGCACGACCCGCTTCTCACCCTGGAGAACGTGGTGCTGCTGCCACACATCGCCAGCTCATCCGTCGCCACGCGTGACCGGATGGCGGTGATGGCCGCCGAGAACCTCCTGTCAGTCCTGCGGGGAGAGCGTGCGCCGCACACCGTCAACCCGCAGGTGTACGGGGCGTGACCCGTTGAGATGGGGAGATGGGGAGATGGGGAGATGGGGAGATGGAGAGACGGAACAACCCAATCCGAAATCCGAAATCCGGAATCCGGAATTGAGCGACCGGTCATCCGTACGATTGCACCCGCCCACTGGCTGTGGCACTGTTCTTGCACTCCACCCATTCGGACTGCTGAAGCCTGCGTTCTGGATTCTTCGAGTTGAGGAAGCGCCTCCATGCCGACCGTTTGGAAAGTCATAAGGGGCCAATTCCGGTCGGGCAGCGGCTCGGAGCGGCAGGATCGGCGCGCGCTGTCACGGCTGGGGCTGCGCTGCTCCGTCCGGGTGCTCATCTCCGAGAGTGGCCTCGGCGTCTCCGGTGAGACGGTGAACATCAGCGCTTCCGGCGCGCTGATCGGAACGCGGGCCCCGCTGCGGGTCGGCGCGACCTATCGGCTCTACGTCGCGATCCCGGACGAGATCCTGGAGACGCGCGGCCGGGTGCTTCGCGAGCTCTCCGGCTACCGCTACGCCATCGCCTTCGAGCGGCCGCTGGCACCCCCGGAAGCCATGATGATCGGAGCGTAGCCGATTTCGGAATGCGGATTTCGGAATGCGGATTTCGGAATGCGGATTTCGGAATGCGGATTGCGAGTTGAGTGCGTAGATGTGTACGTGTGGGCGGAGCAAGGATGTAACGAATGTCTCTCCCACTCTCCCATTCATCCGAATGATCGGTTGGACGCCGGACGGCTGAGCGGATACCGCCTCTGCCGTGGAGCGTCGGGCGGGGGCTCCACGGCCGCCCCGTCCTCGTGGCGGTTCCCCTCGTGTAAGGCGGGGCCAGCCGTACGCACTGGCGCGGCTCTCTTGCCGATGACGGCTCCTTCACCGGAGACAGGCGGGCAGGGACGCCCCCGCCCTACCGTCGGCCGACCGTTGCGGTTGCCGCAGCTAGAGCGAGTGCCCTGTAGCGAGGTGCATCGCCTTCTCCTGGGTGGCGTTCGCGCGGTCCAGTTCGCCGACCAGCTTGCCTTCGCACATCACCAGGACACGGTCGCTCATTCCCAGCAGTTCCGGCAGTTCGCTGCTGATCATGATCAAGGCGGTTCCCTGCGCCGCGAGGGCATTCATCAGCTCGTAGATCTCCGTCTTCGCGCCGACATCAATGCCGCGGGTCGGCTCATCGAAGATCAGCACCTTGCTGTTGGTGAAGAGCCACTTCGCCAGGACCACCTTCTGCTGATTGCCGCCGGAGAGGTTCTTCACTTCCTGCTCCACGCCTGGGGTGCGGATGCGGAGGTCGCGCGTGTACTTCTCGGCGACTTCCCGCTCCTCTTTGCGCTTCACGAAGCCGAGCATCGAGAGGGCGTCAAGATTGGCGAGCGTCGTGTTCTCCCGGACCACCATGTTCAGGATCAGGCCAAGGCTCTTGCGGTCTTCTGGCACCAGCCCGATCCCGGCGTCGATGGCCTCCTTGGGGGAGCGCGGCCGGAACGGCTTGCCGTTCAGAAGGATCTCCCCGCTGTCCACCGGGTCCGCCCCGAAGATTGCCCGCGCCACCTCCGTCCGTCCCGCGCCGACCAACCCGCCAATGCCGACCACCTCGCCGGCGCGCACTTTGAAGCTGATGTTCTCGAAGACGCCCGTCCGGGTAAGGTTGCGCACTTCCAGCACCGTCTCGCCGAGGGTCGCGGGCTTCTTGGGGATGCTCTCGCCTAGGTCGCGGCCCACCATCATCTTGATCACGTCATCCCGGTCGGTGTCCTGGATGCGCTTGGTGGCGACGTACTGGCCGTCGCGGAAGACGGTGACGCGGTCGCAGATCTCGAAGATCTCCTCCATCCGGTGGCTGATGTAGACGATGCCGACGCCCTGGCTCTGCAGCTTCTTGATGAGGTTGAAGAGGTTGCGGAGCTCGTGGTCGGTCAGCGTGGCGGACGGCTCGTCCATCGCGATGATGGTGCTGTTGCGGGAGGTCGCCTTCGCGATCTCGACCATCTGCTGCTGGGCCACGGAGAGGCGGCTCACCTCCATCCGCACGTCCACCGGCACGCCGAGGGAATCCATCACCGCCTGCGCATCACCGTACAGCTTCTTGAAGTTGATGAAGCCCGGAAGCCCGGCGGAAGGCTCCCGGCCGAGGTAGATGTTCTCCGCAGCGGAGAGGTGAGGCACCAGGTTGAACTCCTGGTAGATGATGTTGATCCCCATGTCCATAGCGGCATGGGGGTTGTCGATGGCGACCGGCTTCCCCTTGACCTCAATCTCCCCGGAGTCCCGGCTGACGGCCCCCGCCAGGATCTTCATCAGGGTGGACTTGCCCGCGCCGTTCTCCCCGCAGAGGGCGTGCACTTCCCCCGGCAGCAGCTCGAAATGGACGTCGTTCAGCGCCACCACGCCGGGGTAGCGCTTGCTGATCCCGGTCATCTTGAGGAGCGGGGTGACGGAGCCGGCATCTCCCGAGGAGCCGGAAGAGGAGGAGGGTGGGGTGGCGGTGGCTGGCATGCTTCTTCGCAAGGAGTGAGGGACTTCGTCGTAGCATTCGCCGGAGCAGGGGCGTATTACTCCGTGAATGTCTATTGACGCGCCGGGCTCAGGCGAGGCTGGGATCGCGGCGCATGGGTGCTTTCCGGCTGTGACCACGGAGGTAAGAAAGTTTGCCTCGCTTCGTAACTTAATGTGCTGCGAATCGCCTCGCCTGGGTTTCGGCGCAGCGGGACTGGAACCCGATCCGCGTAATAGTAATGTGAGGCGCACGCTGACGCGCCGTTGGGATGTCGGGTGTCTGGGACGCCGGGATCCCTTCCCTGCGCCTGGTCCGAGACGCGATCCAGAGCAAACCGATGAACTTCAACCGATACCACGCAACGACCCGACCCCGATCGGTCTTCTGGTCCCTCGTGTCGCTGGCGATGGCCGTGGTGCTGCTGGCCGTGCTGGGAACGCCGGCGGAGGGGCGGGTGATCGGGCGGTCGGCGGAGACCAGCATCGGGCGGGAGACGGCGTCCGTGGTGGAGCGGTACTTCACGGTCGATACGGACCCGGTGGCGGTGGCGAGGGTGCGGCGGATCGGTCGGCGGCTGGCGGGGGCGGCGAAGGATGCCCCGTACCCCTTCGAGTTCCATGTGGTGGAGGCGCCGGAGATTAACGCCTTCGCGCTGCCCGGCGGGTTCATCTACGTTTTCCGGGGCCTGCTCCAGATCGTGCCGAACGATGACGCGCTCGCCTTCATCATGGCCCACGAGGTGAGCCACGTGACCCGCCGGCACGCCATCCGCCAGTTCGAGAAGAACGTGCTCCTGGGGGCGGCCATCTCCGGCATCCTCGCGGGCACCGGCGCCCGGGGGTTCGGCGACGCGGCGCTGGTGGTCCAGCAGCTCTCCAGCCTCTCCTTCACTCGCACCGATGAGAAGGACGCCGACCACCAGGGGATCGAGCTGCTGGCGGCGGCGGGCTACAACGTGCGCGCCGCCTCCGAGGCGATGCTGCTGATCAAGCGCGCCGCTGGCGACGACAAGGGCATTCCCGACCTCCTACGCAGCCACCCCGCGCCAGACGACCGCGTGAAGAAGCTGGGGGAGTTGGCAAATGAGATCAGCGCGCGGAGGTCGGCGGCTGCCGCGAAGGCACCGCCGCTGCCCGCCGCGCCGCTGCTGGGCCTGCGGAAGATCGCGGGTCTGGAAGCGGTCGAGATCGCCTCCAACGAATGGTTCCCGCTCCGTACCGGCGGCCGGTGGGTCTACCGCGTGGAGAGCGCGGGCGCGGAGACCACGCTCACGGTACGCTGCCTGGAACCGGTGGCCGCGGAGCCGTCCGGCATCTTTCGCGTGGAGTATGACCTGGGCGGGGCGGCGCGGTCCACGCGGCTGCTGGTCACCAGCGCCACGCACGTCCTGGGGAGCATCGACCGGGCCGACCTCCCTGTCTGGCGCAACGAGGCGATCTTCGATGCGGAGAAGGCGCCCTCCGGGTGGCGGGTGGCGGGGCTGGAGATGATCCGCGTTCCCGCCGGAGAGTGGGAGGCGCTGAAGGTGGAGCGCGTTAACGGCACGGGTGACGTGGAGAGCGCCTCCTGGTACGTGCGGGGCGTGGGACTGGTGCGGACGGTCACGCCTGGGTCCCGAACGACGCGGGAGCTGGTCAGCCACCAGTTGCCCGTATCGCCCTTCAAGCCGTAGTGCGGCCTCCTTGCGGGACCCCCGGTGACGGGACCGTGGGCGGCCTGGAAGACTTGCTTCTGGGACGACACGAATGAAAATCGTCGCCCACTGTAAGTTGTCTAGCTTGGCTTGCCGATCATCCAGGCGATTGTAACGGAATTTATATAAAGGGGGCTTGAAGGGGAGGAAGGCAACCGCCAGCGCACCGAACATGTGAGCTAGAAACCTACTTTTCGCTCAACGTCGGTTTTACTGGAGTTTCTATGCCTTTCTCAGCCCGCCGTTGGCCCCGCTTCCGGGGCGAGGCCGCCTTCGCACTCATGCTGGTTGGCGTCGTGGCGCTGATGCAGCCGTTCTCTTCCGCGCAGAGCAGCACGGATCAGCCCCCGCGAGACTCGATTTCCGCGCTCAACGAGTGGATGTCCGCGCGTCAGACCGCTGGCAAACGCGTCCCGGGCTGGGTCAAGGGCTACGAGTACTGGTACCGCCAGCGCGCGTTCCCCAACGACCGTATCGATTGGAAGGCCATGCAGCGCGCCCAGGCGCACGCGGATAAGATGCCGCGCGCCACGCGGATCGGATCACGGTCCGGCAGCGCCCGCGAGGTTCCTAATGAGCGGTGGGAATTGGCGGGTCCCCGGAACCTCGGAATCCCCTACCGGACTTTCTACGGAGTCGGGCCGCTTGCCGGCCGGATCAATGCCCTGGCGTTCGACCAGAGCCGACCGAACGTCTACTGGGCCGCCTCGGGTCAGGGAGGCGTCTGGAAGAGCGCCGATTTCGGCTCAAGGTGGAGTTGCAAGAGCGATGACCCCCTCTTCAGGAACCAGAGGATCGGGACGATCACGGTCGATCCCACGAACAGCGATGTCATCTACGTGGGCACCGGCGACTTCTCCTGGGGCAACAGCACCTATGGCTTCGGCATCCTGAAGAGTTCGAACGGCGGTGACACCTGGCAGCTGCTGGGATCGACCGTCTTCAGCGGCACCTCCATCCGCAAGATCCGCGTCCTGCCGGAAGAGCCGAACTCGATCCTGGTCACCACCGGGCAGGGTCAGTTCCCCTACGGCGGCAAGGTCTATCTCTCCACCGACGGCGGCGTGGTCTGGAATGTCGTGATCGACACCGCTGCGGACTGGGGCGATAACGTGGCCAGCGCCCGGTTCAACGGCGGGGCAGGAGCGCGGTTCTACTACGCCTGCGGCAATAGCCCCAACGGCGGGCAGGTCTGGCGCTCCGGCGACAACTGCCGCACCTGGACCAAGCTCAATCCGCCCCTCTCCCGCAACGCGATGGGCAACCTGATCAGGCAGGATTCGCTCGATCTGGCGGTCTCACCCGTGAACGAGGGCACGGTCTATCTGCTCTCCGGCTCCGACCGCGCCATCTACAAGAGCACGGACTCCGGGGCAGACGGTAGCTGGACCAATACCACCAACAACTTCCCCAACGGGACCAACAACTACAACTGGTCCCAGCACACCTACGACTACCACATCACCTGCTCCCGCGACACCGAGCTGAACAACGATGTGGTGTACGTGGGCCTGATCGACCTGGTGGCATCCTTCAATGGCGGGACTTCCTGGACTTCCGTCGGCAAGACTTACACGAATGGGGCTCTGACGCACAACGACCAGCATGCCCTGGTGGCCGATCCGCGCGATCCGAACCACCTGCTGGTAGGGAACGATGGCGGCGTCTACGACCTCCAGATGGATCCGGGCATTGGCGAGTGGAACTTCACCTCGCTGAACACGGATCTGCCCATCACGCAGTTCTACCACGCAGCCTACCACCCCACCGATCCGCAGCGGATGCTGGGCGGCACCCAGGACAACGCCTCGCCCGTCGCCAACGGCGATCTCTTCAACTGGCCCAACCGGGGCGGCGGCGACGGCGGCTTCTCCACCTTCGATACGGTCAATCCGAACATCCAGTACACCAACTCCCAGCCCGCTACGATTCGGGACGCGAGCAACAACGTCATTGGGCAGCAGTTCAACTTCTACCGCACGACGGATGGCTGGGCCTCGACCCCCGGTCTTATTGCAACCCCCACCGTCGCGGACAACATCGGGTTCATCAACCCCCTTGCGATTGCGCCTTCCAACCCGCGCTTCGTCTACAAGGCGGGGACCTACCTCTACCAGTGGGACACCCAGACCAGCACGCTCACCCGTCTCGGCGGGGCTTCACCGCCACGGCTGTGCGCGGCCAGTTCTTTCATCCGCTACATCGCCGTGGCCCCGAACAACGCTTCGGTGATCTACACCGGTGCCAACGATGGTTCGGTCTGGATGACCACGGATGCCGGGGGGACCTGGCGACAGGTGGACAGCAACCTGCCTTCGCGCGCGGTCACCAGCATCGCGGTCCATCCCACCAACGCGAATGACGTGCTGGTCTCCCTCTCCGGCACCGGCGCCGCCCACGTCTGGCGTTGCGCGGACATCACGGCAACCCCACCGGTGTGGACGCAGGCGGTCGGCAGCGGGCTGACGGGACTCTCCAACGACGACCCGGTCAACAGCATCGCGCGAGACTCGGCGGCTCCGGACAAGGTGTGGTTTGTCGGGGCGGACACCGGCCTGAAATTCACCTTTGACGGCGGTGCTACATGGTACGACGGTGGCTCCGCCATCGGCCTTCCGCGCGTGCAGGTGAACCACGTGCAGTCGGTGCCGGGCACCGGCTACCTGATGGCCGCCACCTGGGGCCGCGGCATCTGGCGCATCAAGCTCTCCGATGCTGGTGGTGCCGGCGATATCTATGAGCCGGACAGCACGGCGGGAGTTACGCGGGAGATCGATGCGCCAGTCGAAGAGACGCATAGCCTTCACATACCCACCGATGTGGACTGGACGAAGACCGACCTGACGGAGCCCAGCAACCTACTGGTCTCTGCAGCACGGCAGACCGGTCCCGGAGCGATCCGGCTGCGCGTCCACAGCTACAACCCGGCCAATGGGAACCTAACCACGCTGGCGGATCTGACCCACTCCAGCGGCAGCGCCCTCTACATTGGGGAGCAGCTTGCCGCAGGCACCTATTACTTTGAGGTGCTGGAGGACGGCCAGAACGCTCCCGTCGGCGAATACGTCCTGAATATGCTGGTGGCGGTCGGCGACAGTTATGAGCCGGACAACTCCATCACGGAGTTCACGCCCATCACGCTCCCTTCAACCACGGCCCACAACTTCCACGCTGCGGATGATGGCGACTGGGTGCGGTTCACCGTGCCGGCCGGAGGGACGGTGGCGATCGAGACGTTCGATCTCCAGGGCGAGTGCGACACGGTGGTGCAGTTCCTCAATACCGACGGCTCCGTCATTGACGAGGACGACGACGACGGGGAAGGCCTTGGCTCACGGATCGTGTGGACCGTAGGAACGGGCGGCACGTTCTTTGCCCGAGCGCGACCCTTCAACGCGGCCCGGGGCAGCTACAAGCTGAGGGTGCAGGTGCCGGTGCCGGAAGCACCCGCCGATTTCGAGGTTAGGGTTATCTCTGAGACCCGCGCCGACCTTGAGTTCCGCGATAGCACCGCCTACGAGAGCGGCTATGAACTCCAGCGCAGACTGGGCACCGGCACTTGGGGAGTGGTAGCGCCCTTCCCGCCCACCACGGGCACCTACACCTACCAGGATACCAACCTCACGGCGGGAGCGACGTATGGCTACCGGATCCGGGCCTACAACAACAATGGGGAGTCGTTCTCGCCGATCAAGCAGATCACGACGCCGGGAGGCGGCCCGCCCGCACCACCGGCCAACGTGGTCGCCTTCGGCCTGAGCGACAAGAGCCTCGCCATTGTCATCTCGGACGGCTCCGCCAACGAGACGCAGTTCGAGGCCCAGATCTCGACGAATGGACGGCGCTGGACCTCTCTTCCAAAGGTAGATGGCCGGCCGGGCACGGGGAGCGCGGTCATCGTCATCGCCCCGAACCTGACGGCGGAGACGACCTACTACTACCGGGCGCGGTCGCTGAACGCGCAGAGCGGCTCCGGCTACACGCCTACCCCGGCGCGTAAGGCGAAGACGCTGAAGAAGGGGAAGACGGCGTTCAACGTCAGTCCCACGCTGACCATCAACGGAAGTCTGGGTTCTGACACGACGAAGTCGATGCTGATCCCCAACCCGCTGGGCCTACCGGTACAGCTCAACGTGCCGCAGATCGCGTCTCCGTTCAGCGCCTCTCCGACCGGAAACCCGCTGACGCTCGGCCCGAGCGGTCAAACGTTCACGGTCACCTTCCGGCCCACCAGCCGGACGACGGTGCAGAAGACCTGGACCATCAACTCCGTCCCGGCCGGGGCGTTCTCGATCAAGATCAAGGTGGTCGGCAAGGTGCAGTGACCGTGACATGCCGGGGAGGCTTCGCTTGGAGCCTCCCCCGGCTGACCTACGCTACGGAATGGACCCGCCTTCGGGCGGGTCCTTTTTCTTTGCTCCACGATCCTTCCGGGGAAGGTGTGATCCGGAACGCGGTCAGATGCGGGCGCAATCGGTTACGCTTCCCTGGGCGCCGTGATAGCAGGCCCCCTCGAGGAGTCCTGATGCCCCCCAGAATCGTTCCGCCCTGTTTACCGAAGGATGGCTGCATCGGCATCGTGGCGCCATGCAGCCCGGTCAACGAGGCGGCATTGGAGCGGGGACGGGACGCACTGCACCAGATGGGGTTTCGGACAGTGCTGGGCAAGTATGTGCTGGACCGGCGCGGTCACCAAGCGGGGCTACTGGCGGACCGCGCCGCCGATCTCCACGAGATGTTCCGCCGCGACGACGTGGACGCCGTCCTCTGCGCGCGGGGCGGGAGCGGCAGCATCCGGCTGCTGGAGTACCTCGACTGGGATCTGATAGCGCGCCACCCCAAGCCGTTCCTCGGCTACAGCGATGTCACCAGCCTCCATCTGGGCATGGCAGCTCGGACCGGCCTCGTCTCCTTCTTCGCGCCGATGGTGACCTCCGACTTCGCCCAGCAGGTGGACGACTTGTGCCGGGAGACGCTCCTGCGCCTTGTGTGTCAGCCCGAGCCGATGGGCGCTTACGACGACCCCCGCATTCTGGATACAAAGGTGGTATGCGAAGGCATTGCGGAGGGGCGACTGGTGGGCGGGACCCTCTCCCTGCTGGCGGCGGGCCTGGGCACGCCCTACGCTCTGGACACCGAGGGCGCGATCCTCTTCATGGAGGACATCCATGAGTCCCCTGCGCAAATCGAGCGGTTCCTGACGCAGTTCCACCTCGCGGGCAAGCTGCAGTCGGCGGCCGGTTTCATCCTGGGCAGCTTGCGCTGGGACCCGGATGAAGAGGAGCGAGCCCGCTTCCTGTCGTTTGAGCAGGTGGTGGCGGACCTGCTGATCCCGCTTGGCAAGCCATGCCTCATGGGATGGCCGAGCGGCCATCTACCCAGCCCGCTCACCCTGCCGCTGGGCGTCCAGGTGTGCCTGGATGCCGGAGAGCGGAGACTCACGATCCTGGAGCCGGCGGTGAGGTAGACTTCCCTCGGCGATGCCCGTCCATCGGCCCGATTTCCACCCACGCCGCTGATCTCCCTGGAGAAACCCGATGCCCGAAGATCCCGATCCCGTCTACAGCGATGGCCTCCAGGTCGGATGCGCTCCGTTCACCATCGCGCTCACCTTCACCGTCTCCCCAAATCCCGGCAAGGGAAACATTCCGCCGGCGGTAGTGGCAGACATCCGGATGAGCCCAGAGCACGCCAAGGTCATGACCATTGTGCTGCGGCGGCAGCTCAAGGATTTCGAGATGCAGTTGGGCCGGCCGATCCCGATGCACCCGCAGGTGGCGCAGTCGCTGGGGATCAGCCCCAATGAGGATTGGTGATCTGAACCATGGGTGGGGCGAACCTGGAATGAAACGCGGATGACGCGGATTTAATCGATCGTCGCGGATCTGAGAGGATGTGAACCCTACAGGCGGCCACGCGCGATCCGGGTTCCGTTCCACCTGATGCCGCAGTCAGGCAACGGGACGCAGTGGTGCCGGCGCAGATGCCGCAGCTGGACGGATGCTTCGACCGGCTTCCGCCGTGAGAACGGCCCGGAAGCGCCTTTGCTTCCGGGCCGCTCGTGTCGGGATCGGGCGCCGTTGCACGATCCCGAAAGGGAGCCGTCCCCCGGGTGAGGGACGGGTGTTGGATTTCCCTACTCTGCGCCTGCCGTTGCGGCCGCGTGCGCCTCGACCGGATGCCCGCCGACCGAGTGACCGCTGCCCTTGACGTCAATCCGCATGCCGTAGAAGCTGCGATGGACGAAGAACATTGAGGCGAGAAGCAGGATCGCCGCCGCGATCAGGCGGTACGGCTGGTACTCCTCGGGGATGCTCTCCGCCAGTTCCACGGCCAGGAGTCCGAAGAGGGTCGTAAACTTGATGACCGGGTTCATGGCCACGGAGGAGGTGTCCTTGAACGGATCGCCCACCGTGTCCCCGACCACCGTGGCGGCATGCAGATCGGTCCCCTTCTCCTTCAGCTCCACCTCCACGATCTTCTTGGCGTTATCCCAGGCCCCGCCGGCGTTCGCCATGAAGAGCGCCTGGAAGAGGCCGAAAAGCGCGATGGAGATGAGGTAGCCGATGAAGAAGAAACTCTCCGCCGCCGCGAACGCCAGCGTCCCGAAGAAGATGGCGAAGAAGATGTTGACCATCCCCTTCTGGGCGTAGATGGTGCAGATTTCCACCACCTTCTTGCTGTCTTCCACGGAGGCCTTCGTCACGCCGTCCAGCTTGATGTTCGCCTTGATGAACTCCACCGCCCGGTACGCGCCGGTTGAGACCGCCTGCGTGGAGGCGCCGGTGAACCAGTAGATCATCGAGCCGCCGGCGATGAGCCCCAGCAGGAACGGCGGGTGAAGCAGCGAGAGCTTCACGATGTACTCCGGCTGCAGGCCATTGGTCAGCCCCACGATGATCGCGAAGATCATGGTGGTCGCGCCCACCACGGCTGTTCCGATCAGCACCGGCTTGGCGGTCGCCTTGAAGGTGTTGCCAGCGCCGTCGTTCGCCTCCAGGTTGTGCTTGGCCCGCTCGAAGTTGACGTCGAAGCCGTACTTCTGCTTGATCTCCTTCTCCACGCCGGGGATCGACTCGATCACGGAGAGCTCGTAGACGCTCTGCGCGTTGTCCGTCACCGGCCCGTAGGAGTCGACCGCGATGGTGACCGGCCCCATTCCGAGGAAGCCGAACGCCACAAGGCCGAACGCGAAGACGGGCGAGGTATCGAAGTTGTTGAGCGTCATCAACTGCCCGAGGCCCTGGGTACTCACCAGCCACGCGGTGCCCATCAGCGCAATGAGGATCATCCCCATCCAGTAGGCGCTGAAGTTGCCCGCCGTCAGACCGGCCAGGATGTTCAGCGAGGCGCCCCCTTCCCGGCTGGCCGTGACGACCTCCTTGACGTGGGCGCTCTCCGTGGAGGTGAAGATCTTCACCAACTCCGGAATGATGGCGCCAGCCAAGGTCCCGCAGGTGATGATGGCCGAGAGCTTCCACCAGAGGGTGGGGTCGCCGCCCAGGCCCGGGATGAGCCAGTAGGAGACCGCGAAGGTGAAGATGACCGAGAGGATGGAGGTCACCCAGACGAGGCTGGTCAGTGGGATCTCGAAGTTGAAGTTGTCCGAGTCGCCAAAGCGGGACTTCGCGAACGCCTCGTTGACGAAGTACGCCAGCGCGGAGGCGATCACCATCACGATCCGCATCACGAAGATCCAGACCAGAAGCTGGACCTGGATGGCGGGGCTGGTGACGGCCAGCAGGATGAACGAGATCAGCGCGACGCCGGTGACGCCGTAAGTCTCGAAGCCGTCCGCGCTGGGGCCGACGCTGTCACCCGCGTTATCGCCGGTGCAGTCCGCGATGACGCCCGGGTTGCGCGCGTCGTCTTCCTTGATCTTGAAGACGATCTTCATCAGATCGGAGCCGATGTCGGCGATCTTGGTGAAGATGCCGCCCGCAATCCGCAGCGCCGCAGCCCCCAGCGATTCGCCCACCGCGAACCCGATGAAGCAGGCGCCCGCGTAGCTGCCGGGGATGAAGAGCAGGATCCCCAGCATGATGATGAGCTCAACCGAGATGAGGAGCATCCCGATGCTCATCCCCGCCTGCAGGGGCAGCGCGTAGCAAGGGAACGGCTTCCCGCCCAGGGAAGCGAACGCGGTGCGGGAGTTGGCGAAGGTGTTCACGCGGATGCCGAACCACGCCACGCCGGCGCTCCCCGCAATTCCCACCAGGGAGAAGAAGAGGATCAGCAGCACCCGGTCCCAGCCGAAGAGATTGCCGCTCTCGTCCCGCGCCAGGAACTTGAAATAGATCAGGATGATCCCGCCAATGAACACCCAGAGGAAGCCGATGAACTTGAGCTGCGTGCGAAGGTAAGTCTTGCACGTCTCGTAGATCAGCTCGCTCACCTCACGCATCGACTCATGCACGGGGGCGTTCTTGAGCCGGTTCATCACCACCAGCCCGAAGACCAGCCCCAACGCCGCAACGATGAGACCGAACAAGAGCAGGGTGTGGCCCGACATGCCTGAGAAGCTCGCCACCGAGGTGTCGGTCAGCGAAGGGACTTTCAGGTTGGCCTCGCCGCCGTGGTGACGCGCGCCGGTTTCCTGCGCCCATGCAAGGGTGCCGTGGAAAAGCGTGGTCAGGAGCGTGAGGGTGAGGGCAAGGGGAAAGCTAAGGGATGCTCTGGGAGACAGGAAGCGCCAGCCGAAAGGGGTGCGGCTGCTGTGTGGGCTTCCCGCCACTTGGGAATCCATCGATGAAGACCTCCAGTGTTGGGTCTCCGTCCTGCCCCAGCCTCTGCGCTGAGGACGAACGGTGGATAAGAGTGGCCGGTATGCGGTTGTCACCCCGGCGCCGGACGCCTGCATGGGGAGCGGGAAGTGGAAGGATGGCCCGACTGTCTGCCAACCAGGCAGGGCAAGTGCCATCCAACGTCCTGAGCGGATGTTCGGGGACGAGGGCGAACCTTCCTCTTCGCTCCCTGCCTGCCGGGCCACGCAACTTCTCGCTCTCCCTTTCGGCAACCGCAAGAGGCTACCGCGTCAGGGATCGGATCTCCGCGCGGCGAGGAACTCTTCCACCGCCAGCGAGCATCCACGCGGCTCCGATCCTGCCGCCCGGCCCAGAATCTCGAAGGATGGGGGTTGGGAGTTGGGAGTTGGGGGATGGGGGGATGGGCCGGCCATGATGCCCAGGTCGTCGGTTTGGATCGCCTGGACGGTGTGGAGGTTGGCCAGGTCAAGGAACCGCAGCAGCCCCACGGTGCCGTCCGGTACCGGTGCCAGCGTCTCGAAGTCGACCACCTGCACGCGGCACCACGGCGGCGGCGTCTTGCGGAGAACAGCCCTGTTCCCTGTTTCCTGTTCCCTGTTCCCTGTTTCCGGCCGCCCCAACCGGGAACCGGGAACCGGGAACAGGGCTGTTCCCCGAAGGGTGCGGTCGTAGAACTGGCTGCCGAGTTCGGTCATGCCGTATTCGTTGACGAGGTGAGTGGCGGGGATGCCGAGGCGCTCCGTGTAGAGCGTGTACAGCTCCGCCTTCGGCACTTCGCGGGAGCGCCCCTTGTAGCCGCCGGTGTCCATCAGGCGGGAGCCGGGTGGGAGCCGGTACCGCCGTCCCTCGGCCTCCAACCAGTCGAGGAAGTGAACCAGCCCAAACGCGGTGCCGAGGATGCAGACCGGGTCGCCGCCTGCCTCTGCTTTTGCTAGCGCCGCACCGAGGCAGGGAAAGCGCGGGCCGTCATCGCGCCAGAAGATGCCGCTGCCGGCCGCTCCGAATTGCTCCATCACCACGGTATGCATATGCCCGAGGGAGCTCTGTGGGAAGAACCGCGCCGAGGGTCCGCAGATCAGCATGCGGATCCGTCTGCCCGGAAGATCCTCAAGGTCCGGAAGCAGGTGCGCTAGGAAGTTCGGAAGCAGCGAGGCTTCGTACAGCCGGTTATCCGGCAGGAGGTGGCGGCCTCGGCGCTCTCCGCCCACCGTCGTGCCGCTGGTGATGTAGGTCACGCTCACGGACTCCGGCGGGACGGTGGTCAGGTCGGCCCACTTGAAGGCGTCCGTGGCCACAGCGGGGATCTCCCGCCAGTCCGTCACCGTCTCCGGCGACCACCCCCGCGCCCGACAGAGCGCCTGGTAGGGGGCGTTGCGCTCCCACTGGTACGCAAAGCCCGCCAGCGCCAGCCGGTTGAACTCCGTATCCGGGAGCGGCGCATCCACCCCGCGCGAGAGCAGCGCGAGCAGTTCCTTTTCCAGTTCAGGACGACCCATCTGTTCCGTCAGGGAGTACTCCCGCGAAAACCCGGCAACTGAGGGGTTATAGCTCCTTAAACGGCAGAATTGGCTCAAGCGGGTGACGCGGCTCGATTGCTGTGCGGGAGGGGTTGAACCGCGGAGAACGCAAAGAAAATGTAGCGGGAGAAGTCAGCGGACGGAGACTGTAGTGCTAGGTAGGGGCCGGACGCCGTTCCGGTCCGTCGGCGACGAAGGCGGT
>JANPLG010000247.1:0-10568 GCA_031426395.1 Actinomycetes bacterium | reverse complement strand
GCCCCGACCGCTGCCAACCCCCAACCCCCGGGCCCCAACTCCTATCCCGACGCCCGGCTGGCCGCGCTGGATACGGTGAAGTCCTCCCTCAAGATCGACATCAACGCCGAATGGGATCGGGAGCGGATCGAGCTGGTCTTCGACCGCATGGAGCGGCTGGTCGACCGCATCCTCATAGGGCGCGGATAGATGTGCTGAGTGGGTGTTTGGATGTGCGGGCTTGATGCGGGGCTCTCCGGCCGATCCCCAGGGCGGTGCCCTGGGCTTGCGTATCGCGCCCCTTCAGGGCTGGGGGCAGCGGCTGTCCCTAAAACGGCTCCTTGGCCGCATCAACTTCCCTGCGGAATGCAACCTACTCCTGACCTCCAGTGCTGGCGATAATGAACGCTCGCCAGGACCCGCCGGCCTGGTCCATTCCGTGGAGGGATCAGCAACGCCTGGGGCGAATCCGCTATCCACTCCCCTTTGAGTCCACAAGGAGACCTCGGTTCATGTCGCCGTTAGTCCGCACTTTTTCCATCCTCGCCGTGCTGCTTGCCTCCGTGCCGTTGCTGGGCCCAGCGGTCGCCCAGGACACTACGGGCCAACTGGACACCCCAGGTTTGAAGAAGGCCCTTCAGGACATGGGTTACGAGGTGAGCGAGCTGACCCCTACCAAGTTTACGTTCAAGATCCAGCGCGGGACCTTCAACCTGCCGTTGGGGGCCGAGGTGAGTGGGTCGAAGGGCTACATCTGGTTCACGCTGCTGCTGAAGAGCGAGCTGGGGCAGGACGCGCTCACGGCGGCGAAGTGCTCGGCGCTCCTCAAGGCGAATGCTCAGATCCAGCCTTCGCAGTTCTACCTCACCTCCAAGAACAGCCTCATGATCGCACTGCCGGTGGAGAACCGGAACATGACCAACGCCCATCTCCGCAAGGCGTTTGAGAAGCTGGCCCAGGACACCGTGGACCAGGCTCGGGTGTGGCAGGAGTAGCGCGCGCTATGGACGGCGGCCGAACGCACCTCGGCCGCCGTCCCGACGCTTCGCCTTTGCGCCACTGTTGAGATGAGGGCGTGATCATTCTCTGGAATGGTCATTGGACGGAGCGTACAGACCCGCTATGCTGGCGTCCAAGCATTGCGGGGATCATGTGATGAGCAGTCGACAACCCGACGAGAGAGACTTCAGCGCCCTCACGGTCGCGGAATTGGTAGACCTGGCGCGTCACGAGCGGATCATGATGGGTCGGGAGGACGATAGCTGCCGCTGCATCCACGAGCTCTGGCGACGCGCCGACCGTGAAACACTGGAGAGCGCGACCCTCCTCTGCGGAAGCTCCGACCCGCTCGACCGGGAACTCGCCTGCGACATCCTGATCTACCTGGGCCGAGATCCCTATGAGCCCGTGTTCTACGACGAGGCGATGCCCCTGTTGGTGCGGCTCCTGGTTCCGGAAGAACCGGTGGATGTCCTCTACTCCGCGCTCCACGCCATCGTGAACTACTCGCCCTGGGACAGGGATGATCTGCGCCCCCTTCCCGCAATCCTAGCGCTGAGCTCTCACGGGGATGAGTTAGTTCGCTTCAGCGCGGCCAAGGCGCTGGGCGGTTGTGAGGAGCCGGAAGCCATCGCCACGCTGCTCCGGCTCAGCCGTGACCCGGATGTCGATATCCGCGACTGGGCCACTTTCGGCCTTTCGCGGCTGTTAGAGGTGGATACCCCCGAGATCCGAGCGGCGTTCTGGGAGCGGGTGGACGATGAGCACGAGGAGGTGCGAGCGGAAGCACTGTCCGGCCTCGCCCGCTGCAAGGTACCGGGCACCTACGAGGCCCTCGTGGCGGAGCTGGATCGGAACACCGTCCACGACACCACCTTCAAGGCCTGCGAGATGCTGGCGGACCCCCGACTGCTCCAGATACTACAGAACTGGCATCGTATCCTGGGTGAGGGAACGTCGAAGTGCCTTGGGGAAGTGCTTCGTTCCTTCCAGCGGTCCGCTGAAAGGACGGAAAGGAACGACGATGTCGACTGAAGCTGAAACACCGAGAAGCAACTCGGCCCCAGAGGATCGCAACCTCGCTCAGTTGAGCGTCCAGGAGCTGATCGCGCTGGCGCGGGCGGAACAGCTGGTACTGGGTCCGGAGGACGAGGAAACATGGCGGCCGATCTACGAACTGGGCCGCCGGCCCGGCCGCGAGGTTTTGGATGCGGGGCTAAAACTCACCCAAAGCACCGATGCAACCTGCCGCCAACTTGGAGCACGGTTCCTGGCGCAGCGCAGGGACTTCGCCGACCAGGCGGAGGAAGCGCAGGCCGAACTGGTGCGTCTGCTGGAGACCGACACCAGCACAGAGGTCCTTCACGGAGCGGCAGCGGCCCTGACGCACCTGAGTCCCTGGCAGCGGGATGACTACCGGCCATTGCCGGTGCTGCTACGGCTGGCCCGGCACGGGGATGAGTTGGTTCGGTATGGGTCCGTGTTCGCGCTCCTGACCTGCGAGCATCCGGAGGCGGTAGCAATGCTGATTGAGCGGTCGCGGGACCTGGATGAGGACGTGCGGAACTGGGCGACCTTTGGCCTGGGGTCGCAGATCAATCTGGACACGCCAGCAATCCGGGAGGCCCTTTGGGTGCAGATTGACGAGGAGGATGAGGAGATCCGCGGAGAGGCGCTGACGGGGTTAGCTCACCGGAAGGTACCCGGTGTCCATCAGGCCATCGTGCGGGAGTTGCAGCGGCCATGCGTCCATGGCACCACTTTCGAAGCGGCTGGGCTACTGGCTGATCCGGCCTTTGTTCCCCTGCTCGAATCCTGGCGGGAGAGCGACGGTCCACCTCATGACCTGTGGCTTGAGGATGCCATTCGGGCGTGCACACCGGCGGCGGCCATTGATGTGCGGGTCGCCGTAGCGCGGGGAGGCGCATCGAGTTCCTCGCCTTCCGGGGCCAGCACTGTGCCATAAACTACCGGTGAGGGGCGGCTTGATTCCGAGAGAATGGGCGCGATCGACTGGAGATGGCGATGATCCGGCGTATTGAGGCGGACAACTACAAGAGCTTCAAGAGTTTCGGGCTGGACCTCTCCCAGTTCAACGTTCTGCTTGGAGCCAATGGAGCGGGCAAGTCGAACGTCATTGACCTGCTTGCCTTCATCCGAGACTCACTTGCATACGTAGACGGGGTCCATGGCGCGATTGAGGCACGAGACGGCTGGCGGGCGGTATGTGGTGACGTTGGACAACCCATCTACCTCGGCGTCACCTGGGAGTTCCAACCAGACGTGCTAAACGCGAATATCTCGAGTGTTCCGCCGCGCTACGAGAAGCTGGTCCTACAGCATCCCATTCTTCAATATGAACTTTGGATCACCTCGATAGCTGGCGTCATTCAAGTGGCACAAGAGGCATTGACGGAGCATGCGTTAGATACCAGTGCCAAGCGTCGGCTCTTCTTTCGGAACGAAGAAGGTGTGGTGACCACTACCCTGGATACCTCCACTTCGGTGGGGGCTACTCTTATGGGTCTAGATCGTCTGCCGTCCAACCGCTTGTTCCTCGGCTATCCTGTTTCTCCTATCACCTTTCTCACAGAGATGATCCTGGAGCAACTAGTCCTGAACGTCAGCGCCGAGGCCGTCCGACAGGGGGCACCCGACATGGGCCAGAAGCGGCTCAAGGGAGACGGGGCAAACCTCGCGGAGGTGTTGCACGTACTCTCGGTAGAGGAAAAGGAGGAAGTCGTCTCCGCCATGGCTCTTGATGTGCCAGGGTTCGAAGGGTTCGAGACCCATCCCATCGGTGGGATGCTCTACTACACGATCAACGAGTCTCGCGCCTCGAAACTGGGACCACCCAGCGTTTCCGACGGGACTCTGAAGCTTCTGGCCTTCTACGCTCTCTACTACGGTCACGAATGGCTTCCGCTCCTCTGCTTTGAAGAGCCTGAGAACGGGCTTCATCCCGACCTATTGCAGGGCATGGTGGAGCACCTGCGGGCGCTCGGGGAGGCTGGCACCCAGGTCATTGTCACTACGCACAGTCCGGCGTTGGTGGACTGGTGTGAGCCGGACGACGTGATCCTGGTGGAAAAGGTGGAGGGAGCCACGCACGCGGTCCGAGCCTCGGAACGGGCCATGGTGGATCGGTTCAAGTCCGGGTTCACTCTCGGAGAGCTTTGGACCCACCACTATCTGGAGGCGGTTGCCTGAAATGCAGTGGCTCCTCATTGTCCCCGGACCCAGCGACGAACTGTTCTGGAAAGGACTCCTTCGGCGAGGGCTACTTCCCCAGGTGTCCAGCATCAAGCAGGCCGGGGGCGACGATCGCATGATCCGCGATGCGGGCGAGCATCTGGCGCAGGGGAGACGGATCGGTGCGACCCCGCTGTTCCTGCCAGACCTCGACACCCATCCGTGCGTCGACTCGCTTCGACAGTCTTTTCAGGCGCGATCAACGGGTGCGCAGATCGTCGCCGTACGCCGGGCCATTGAAGCGTGGTACCTGGCCGACGAAGATGCGATCCGGTCGTTGCTGCCGAAGGTGAATTGGAACTGCCGCGGAAGCACCGATGCTCTGCAGTCGCCGAAGCAAGTCCTTGCTGATCTCTACCGGCGACATCACGCTCCCAAAGCTCGCTCCTACACCCCGAGGGAGTTCGCGGGCCGGATGGGACCGATCTTTGTTCCGCAGCGAGCCGCCCAGCATTCAGCAAGCCTGCGACGGTTCCTCGACTTGGTGTCGCAGGAACCCAACCGCTGACCCCGGACGAAGCTGCGGACTTTACGTCGCAGATCAGCCTCATGATCGCACTGCCGGTGGAGAACCGGAACATGACCAACGCCCATCTCCGCAAGGCGTTTGAGAAGCTAGCCCAGGACACGGTGGACCAGGCTCGGGTCTGGCAGGAGTAGCGGCGTGCGCTATGGACGGCGGCCGAAAGCACCTCGGCCGCCGTCCCGACGCTTCGCCTTTCCGCCACCGTTGAGGCGGAGATGCTCCTCCCAGAGTTGATCCGCCCGATCCGCCAAACTGGACGAACGATCGCGAAGCCCTGCCGTCGCCATCAGCGTGCAGAGCCAACCAAAGCCGAGCGCAATTGACAGTCCCAGGGCGCCGCAGGCGAACTCGACCAGCCAGAGTCGCGCTCCTGGATCGCGCTGCCCGAGGAAACTCAGCAGCAGAGTGACGAGGGACGTTGCGAACGAGATCGCCCCGCCAACTCCAGCAAGCCTGAGAAACCACGCAACCACGCCGGCCAGCAGCGCCCACCCTCGGGCAACGCGCCGGAGGCGCCTCTCCTCACGGACGCGGAACCAATCGAAGTTCGGCCGCCTGCGTGTCACGGTCACAGCAGCGGGTAGTAAAGGTGTAACGCCTACCACCTTCGCCTCCGCGGTCTCCTCCTCGACGTGGGTGCCGATGCTGGAACTTCGCATACCGCTTTTCGAACGTCGAGGGTGGCATTCAGTTGCGATCTCTTCTCGGACGCAAGCGAAAGGGGTGCGGATCGATGACCCGCACCCCGTCCATCCAATCTGATCCGCCGCTACTTGAGGGTGAGCACCCGTGACACCGCCGCCGTTCCTGCCGTGGCCGTGAGCGTCACCGCCGTCTTGGACGTCACCTTTGCCGTTACGAACGAGAGGTTCGCGCGGCGTTGTCCGGCGAGAACCACCACCGTTACCGGAACCGACACGGCGGCGTGGGAACTGGAGAACGCGACCGCTAAGCCGCCCGCCGGGGCGACCGCGCTCAGCGTCAGCGTTCCCTTCACGGTAGTTCCCCCGCGAACCGTGCCCTGATTCAGGCCGAGCGTCAGCGTAAGTCCCGATGGGGGCGGCGGCGTTACCGTCTGTGTGGGTCGTACCATCAAGTTCACAGTGCGGCCGGCACTCCCCAGGGTAGCCGTAATCGGAACGGCGATGTCCGCTGTGACAACCCGTGTTGAGAGCGAAAAGGTGGCCGCCGCGGCACCGCTTGGGACGAAGATACTGCTTGAAAGGACGACTGCTGCAGAGCCGCTGCCGAGCGCCACCGTCATCCCAGCGCTCGGGGCGACGGCGGAGAGCGACACGGTGCCGGTTAGGGACGCGCCACCCACCACTTCACTGGCGGAGAGGCTCAGTCCGGTAAGAACCGGCGTGGGAGCCGGAGGGGGAGTGACGCTGCCGCCGGCCTCGTACGCCCCCAGGTCAGGCGCGCCGCCCGCCGGACGCGCCGCACCGTCGAAGTCCACCGCCACCGCCACGCCGTTCTGCCCCCGGTCAATCGCCGGTGAGTTCGATTTCAAGTGGTAGTCACCGGTGGAGGGATTGCTCCAGAGCGCGTCCACGTTGGCGGAGAAGGAGTGCGCCTCGTGGCCCTGCGCGCGCCAGGTGGAAAGCGACATCATCGAGCTGCCGTCGTCCGTGGAGACGCGGTCCAGCGTGTTGTAGTCGCTGTCCACGTTGTTCACGTCCGCCAATGAGCCGTACCGGATGCCGCCGCGCCAAAAGTGACGGCTGATCAGAAGGTTGTTGCGGACCAGGTTCATGCCCGACGTGTCCTGAAAGTGCAGCGCCCACTTCGCGTCAGAGGGCATGTCCACGGTGTTGTGAAGCACCTTGCACCCCCGCGCGGCCAGGGCGCCATCCGCCTTCCAGAAGACGATGCCGGCCGCGTGGTTGCCCCAGAGCACGTTGTTGCGGACCGTTGTCGACTCCACCGCGTACATCGCCAGCCCGGCACCGCCGCCGGAGCCGTTGAACGCCACCCGGTTGTTCTCCACCAGGGCATCGCTGATCATGCCGTCGGAGCCGTCGTTGGTGGCGCTGTTGAACTGGATGCCGGCGGCACGGTTGTCGTGGACCCAGTTGTCCCGCACGATGGGGCGGTCACCCGCGTTGGAGACGTAGATGCCGTGCTCCGTCCGGCTCCCAAAGCACTCGTTGCGCTCGATGAGGAGGTCGTCGGAGTAGCCAGTAAAGATGCCCCAGCGAGTGTTGTTGCCCCAGACCCCGTTACGGATGGTCACGTGCGGGCTGACCGTCACGCGGACTCCCGCCCGGCCCGCGCCGTAGCTGCGTAGCCCGTCCAGCGTGATCCAGGACGAGTAGTTGACCACCACGTTGTCGAGGTTGTAGCTGCGGTCGGACGTCGGCACGATCACCGCAGCGTTGCCCGCCGCGGAAGGTGATCGGTGCGCCCGCCGCTCCGTGAACCTCGTAGAGGTCGAAGCCGAGGTACTCGCCATCCGCCAGGATGACCGTGCTGCCCGGCCGCAACAGCGGAATAGCACGCCGGACCTGCCGGAATGGTCGCGCCGCTGAACCCTCATTCGAGTCGCTGCCCTGCGGGGATACGTAGAAGACCGCGCTGGAACCCTGCGATAAGGCAGGGGCTGTCAGACCCACGAGGGCCAGAGCGGTCAACAAGAGCGGGGCGGCGAGTCGAAATCGGTGGGTCGGCAAGTAGAGTCTCCGGGAGCGGCGTGGAGAGCAGGTTTGTGTTTCCTGTCCCCCGGCGATAACAGAGACCTTTATGCGCGACGGATTGTTCCACACGGTTCAGTAGTATGCGGGCTACGGTTTGCCCTCCAGGCGCTCGGTTGATAGCTCATCATCAACCGGAAGAGCCGAAACCTTCGATATGCGGTGCCGAGCGTGCAGCGCCTCGTGTTCCTCGCGAAGGCGTTCTGCCTCCAATGCGAGTCGTTCCGATTCTTGCCACGCTTTCCGGCTGACGGAAGCAACATGAGCAAAGAGCAGCATCACCACGCCGATGATTACGACACCTTTGAACCCTGGGGTGTGTGCGCCGAACCATCCTCTGAAGATCGTGTCCAACAGCGGCCACATCCACTGAAAGTAAACGACTCCCAGCAATGTGCCAACCACCAGCGCGGTGGGAGTCCCTATCCATGTAGCCAACTTCAATCGCTCCGATGAGCGTTCCAACCGCTTGGGTTCGCGGAGCCGGAACCAGTCAGAGGGGATGGGCTGCGCGCGCAGTCCGAAGGGCAAAAGCGATCAGCGAATCCTATCCCGCTGGCGAGACGCTCGGCTACGATGGGAATCAGTGCCTGGCATCAGTAAGTTGGACTTTGCTAGACCGCATCATGATGCTGGCTGACCCTGGGCTCTCGCCCACTGGTAGTACTCTTCGCGACGCACGTCAACCGCCGCGATGAACCCGTTCTTATCCCGCAGCCACTGCTGTTCCAATTGTTTGTCAAATCCAAGGATGGCCCACGGCACTTGAAGCTGGGCCTGCTGGAGCAGTTCATCGGTCTGGCGATCGTTTGCCGAGAACTCGAGTATCAGTCCCGAACGAGAGCGGATCACCACCGCAAAGGATTTATGTGTGGGGATGAAGTTGGTCTTGTGCTGGGTCACTTTCTTGTAGACCCAGATTACATCTCGCATTGCGAGAGCCGTCAGGCCAAAGGTGGTCGGCTTGAGCATCCAGGAAGTCGTCAAAAGGATGTCTCCAATCCGCCGGTGCGACGTCCGGAACTCATGGTCCATGCCGTTCACAACCGTCTCCAGGTCTCCGTGCTCCGCCAGCTTCCTGGCGATGGGGTGCCCCGTTGGGTCAACGGAATGCATTCGCCAGCGTGCAACGTTCCACAGGCCAAATGCAAAGGCCGGAAATGCAACGACCAGCATGCCGTAAGCTAGGTCCGGATAGCGGTCTGCATTGAGCATGAAAGGCAGGACTGGAGAGCCCGGCTTGACACTCAATTGCGAGGCCAGTTCTTCCGGTACCTCCTGAAGTTCCCCAGTGAAGGTGGTCGCGGCACTCTCGTGCGGGGATTTCACCAGCAGCACCCGGTTACCCACGCGCGTTGCGAGATAGTAAGCGTTGGTTGACTCACTGGTCACCGTGCCGGTGTACTTGCTCTTCCGCCGCATGACCTGTGTGACGCCGGTGGACTTCGTCTCCTCACCCCGTACAGTCACCCAGTTCCGGAAAACGTCAGGCGACGTGAGGCTCGTCAACTCCGCGCGACTGATGGAACGAGGACCCTGCACCGCGTTGAGAAGGTAGCGAGTGTTCAAGGCCAGTAGTGCGAGTACTCCCGCCATCAGAAGCACGCTCATCACCAGCAGGTTGCGGTTAGCTCGTCGGATCTGTTCGCCAATCAGCGTCTCGCGCATCGCCGAATCCCTCCGCGCTCCTTGATCCCACACTCACTGGATGGCGTAGTTCATGCAATTGGCCCGGAGATACTCGATCCACGTGCCTGCGCGCCCGCTGTTTGATTGGGCTACCAATCACGCTTTTCCTTGGTCTGCGACGCTCCTTTCTGTGGCTTGAGGTATTCAGCGAAGAAGCCGTCAATCCGATCCAGCTCCTCCGCTGTAAGGAATTGCGGACCGCCGTGACCCGCGCCGTTCAGGACGACCAGCGTCACCGGCACCTTCGCCTTCTGGAGTCCCTCAGCGAAGCGACGGCTCTGTTCGATCGGCACCAGGGGGTCCTTGTCGCCGTGGATAATCAGGAACGGAGCGTCGTCCTTGGTGGCGTGGAGCAGCGGACTGGCTTCGCGGGCCAGTTCCTGGACGGCGGACCCTTGCCCTCCCAGAAGTGCCGAGATGGCCTCCTGCCCGAAGCGTGCCCCGGCGGTCAGGTCGGCCGGTCCGAACCAGTCAACCACCGCCTGCACCCGCGCTGAGGTCGTGAGGTTCTCGCCCCGGTCGAACTTCTTCATCTCCGCAGTGGTGCCGAGGAGCGAGACAAGGTGCCCTCCGGCTGACCCTCCCCACACTCCGATGCGGCTGCCATCGATGCCGTACTCATCCGCATGCGCGCGCAGCCAGCGGATGGCCGCGCGGCAGTCCTCGATCTGGGCGGGGAACTTCGCGTCAGGACTCAGCCGGTAGCCGACGCTCGCCACCGCATAGCCGCGCGGAACCAGGAAACGCGCCGGGCACCGAGACTTGCTCCCACCCTTCCAGCCGCCGCCGTGCACCCAGACCACCAACGGCAGCTTGCCCTCACGCTTCGTTGGAAGATAGAGGTCCAGCTTCTGGCGCTCGTGCCCGCCCTTCACATAGGGGAGGTCCTGATGAGTGGGCATCGCCTGCTGCTGGCGGGCGACCTGCCCCGCCACCGCCCGCCCACAGCCTGGCGTAGCAAGCAGAACAGTGCTGATGGTGAGGGCAAGAAGCGGTCGCATAGCTCGTCTCCAAAAGTGTTGAATTCGCCGCGCGTACTTTACCAGGATGGAAGCAACCGCGCCCTCGGCCAAGCCGCCATCCCTATGTGGCTGCCCAAATCCGCATTCCGCACTCCGCACTCCGCACTCCGCACTTCGCACTCCGCACTCCGCACTCCGCACTTCGCACTCCGCATTCCGCACTCCGCACTTGAGTTCACTGCCGCTTCATGTATCCCTGCGGCCCGAACCGGAACCCCGCCGACTCCAGCGTGCGCGCGAGGGGCGTGGACTGCGCCGGGCGACCGTTGATCTCCTTAATGAAGATGGCCCGCTTCCGCCCCGCGCTCACCTCGCCGACCAGCGCCGTAGCCACCGCAAAGATTACCGCCTCGCCGTCCGTGTCCGGGAGGCAGTCCGGCCACGCCAGCAGGTTCCGCTCCCCGCGCC
>JANPLG010000246.1:0-8734 GCA_031426395.1 Actinomycetes bacterium | reverse complement strand
CCAGAATATATCAAAGGGCATCCGAGGCGTCAACCGGCTTTGTTTCCCGGGGTGGGTTCCTCGATCTGGGCAACCTCAGCAATTCTCACGAACAAGCCGGTAGCCTAGCGCCTAGTGCGCGTGGTTCGCAGGAGACCGCAGTGGGGGCCATCCACCTGGCTGGACGTGGCGCGTCCCCCTTGGGAGCACGGTAGACCCACGGCCACAAGGGCCTAGGCTACCCCAGGTTACATTGTCACGAAAGCCTGCCCAGTAATTGAATCCCACCCTGTTTCCCGGGCGGACAGATCGCGGTGCCCGCCGTGCCACTTGCAACGCAGGTATCCTGGCCAAGGTATAGGTTGAGTGGACAGTACTGCTGGCTCCGCTGCAAAATCAAACTGATGTTTGCATATTCGGGGGCCGACACATGAGACTGACACCGGACGAGATCAGCGAGTGGAAGGGGCATCGCTTCTGCGCCGCCCCGGCGGGCCGAGAAGTGAGCGGAGACGCGGGCGATGCCACTCTCGGGCGACGCCTGGAGGGCGCCCGGCTTCTCGCTGATCAGCTCGGACGGCGTCTCCCGGCGCTGCGCGCGCTTCTGGACCACCAGATTAGCCTGATTGAATCAGGACTCTGCGATGCCGCCCTCGGGATTGATGGAACGGAATCACTGATTACGACGACCGAACAGGAGAAAGAGGCGAACCCATGATGCCGCATTCCCCCTTGTCCGAACTTGGACCGATGCTACCGCCGTCACCGCAGGAACTCCGCGCGGTTGCCCGGCACGCCGCCGCGCAAGCGGAGCGTCTCCGGGCCGCAGGTGAGGCTGACCGTGCTAAATCTCTTAGGAATCAGGCGGCGCGACTGATGGTGCTTGCGGACCGCGCCCAAGACCTGGAAGCGAAGCGCCGCATCAGCAGCGCGGTGCCGTCCCGCCGCCAGCGGGGCTAGAGGACGAACAACGTACTTCTAATGCACACGAATGGGTGAGTGGGAGAATGGAAGACGTTTCCGCTGATGACTGCTCCCATTCTCCCACTCCCCCATTCGGGCAGACTCCACGGGTTCTGCGGGCGAAGTTTAACCTTGCGTTCACCGGTCATTCACCGTCCTGTAATGTCCGCAGCGTAGGCTAGGCTGTGAGTTGATCTCCGGCGCGGCACCGCCGCCGCCCGCTGAACGTCGCGCCTGGCCTTATGCCGCGTTCGTCAGCCGGGACCAACAGCCGCTGAAGAATTCGCAGGGGAGTTCCCGCATGATCCGTAACACCGATGAGCTTCGCGATGTCGACGTGGCTCCGTTCCCCATTCCCTCCGACCCGGGTGCCACCGGCCCCGGTGTGATTGTCGCCGACCCGGACCCTGTCCTTCGCCGTTCGATCGGGCAGGCGCTCGGCCGGTTTGAGTTCACGGTCCTGGCCGAGGCGGAATCGCCCCACGAGGCGTGGTCGCTGGTTCGTAAGCTCCACCCTTCCGTGGTGGTTCTGGGCCAGACCACCACTTCTCGGACCGTTCTGGAGGTGGCCCGCAACGTCCGCTCGCAGTCGGGGGCCGGCGTTGTCCTGCTGGCCCCGCTCCCCAACCTGGAGTGGGTGCGGCAGGTTCGCTCCGCCGGAGTGGATGCGCTGCTGGGCCGTCCGCCGCGAGAGGCCGACCTGGTGGCCGCGATTGAGCTCACCTGCGCGCGGCGGGAGGAAGCCCGACGGATGCGGCATGAGCTGGAAAGCCTGCGGGAGCGCGTGGAGACAGCGTCCCTGGTGCAGAAGGCCAAGGAGCTGCTCATGCGCCGCGAGGGCGTCACTGATTCCGAGGCCTATCAGCGCCTCCGCCGCCAGGCCGAGCGAAGCGGGCGCTCCATGAAGCAGATCGCGGAGGCGGTGGTCCTCGCCAGCCGGGTGGCCTCCATGTCAGTCCGCTAGGCCTGTCGACCGGAGTTCGACTGTGGGACACAGAGGCAGTTCGGCAACGTAGATTCGCTCGGCCCGGGTCCGCAGCCGTGCGCCTCCGCGCGCGTCAGATCATCAAGCACCCATAGCACCAGTACCCGAACCGCGAGAGTCAGGGAGCGCCTCAATCGGAACTTCGACCCCGCCGTGCGTTCAACTGAGCCGGGTCCACGGGTCCCTCATCGACAGACCGCTAGACCGGGTAGCGTTCGTAGAAGAGCGTATCGTAGAGCACCTTGCCGGCGAGCACCACTGCGCCCGCTACCACCACCAGGTTGCGAACCGCCGGCATCTCGTCCAGCGCGGGGATCGGGATGCGGAGCAGCAGGAAGGAAACGCCGGCAATGAGCGCCCATACACCCAGGAGCCGAAGCCAGGGGTTCAACCGCCGCCGCTTGGGCAGAGCCGCTAACGCGCTTCCGGAACGATCTTCATCTCCTGGCCGCAGCACACACAAGGTCCCCAGTCGTCTGCGTAGATCGCGCAGACGTTGCAATAGAAGCGTCGCTTGACCGCGTGCGCAGGGAGCGCCTTGAACGAGAGCAGTTCCAGGATCGATGACCGCGGGAACTGCCGCGCCTTGATCTCCACAGCTTCAGGTGCCGGCATCGCAGCAAGGATAGCGCGGGAGGCGGGGGTGTCGAGAAAGGTGTAGAGCTGACCCTCGGGTCCGGCGAACGCCCACTGCCTTTCGCCCGAACCTGTTCTCGCCGCTCCGATCTTGGCTCCGTACTTCCGCGCCATCTGGTCCCGAAGGTCGATGAACGAACCCTGCAGCGTAACTTCTTTCAGGTCGCCATACGGAAAGCCCTTCTCGCCGCCCGTTTGAGCGGCCAGCGGGACCCGGAGTGCCACCGCTCCCTGAGCCAGGGCGGAAAGCACCAGGATGCGACGTGAACGGTTCATGGCGGAGCTGACCCTTCCTCTCGAAGATCCTGTGCGACCGATGAGGGAACGCAGGGGCGACCGAAGTGCCGCGTTCAACCCGAGACATTCTTTACCATTGAGACGTCCGGTTGCTGAAAGGTTTGGCGCGACGGGCTTGGTGAATAGCTCCTGACGCATCAATCGATCCATCGTTGACGGACTATTGGAAGAACCTGTGCCGCCTTTCACCTTTCAGACACCGCCGCGCATCCACTTCGGCTGGGGCGTGCTCGACCTGCTCCCCAGCGAAGCGGTGCGCCTCGGTAGCCGGCCAATGGTCGTCTCCGGCCGTTCCTTGCGCGAGAGCGGCCGGCTGGAGCAGGTGCTGACCGCGCTCCGTGATGCGGGGCTGACACCCAGCAGCTACGAGGGAGTGCCACCGGAGCCGGACACCGCCGCGCTTCAGTCGTGCATGGACGCCGTCAGCGAGAACGGCGCCGACTCCGTGATCGGGATTGGCGGCGGCAGCGTGATGGACGTTGCCAAGGCGGCTGCGGCATTAGCGGGAAACGGCAGCGCGGCGGACTACTGGAATGGCAAACCGGTGCCGGAGCACGGCCGGCCGATCCTCATGCTCCCCACCACGGCCGGCACCGGAAGCGAAGTGACCTGGGTGACCGTGCTGGTGGAGAAGGAGTCCCGGCGGAAGGCGAGCATTCGTGGCGGCGGGATGATGCCGACCGTTGCACTGGTCGACCCTGCCCTCACGCTCACATGTCCGCCGCATGTGACGGCCTCCTCCGGGATGGACGCCTATGTCCAGGCAGTGGAGTCGTTCACCTCGCGGGGTGCCAACCCAATGACGGATGCCCTCTCGCTTCAGGCCGCCCGGTTGACCGCGCAGTGGCTGGAGACTGCAGTCCGGGAGCCGGACCATCGGGAGGCGCGGGAAGCGATGGCGATGGGCAGCATGCTGGCCGGCATCGCGCTCAACACTAGCCGGCTGGGGCTGGTCCACGGGCTGGCCCATCCGCTCGGCGCGGTGACCGGTGCCGCGCACGGCGTCCTTTGCGGACTCCTGATGCCGCCGGTGATGCGCTTCAACCGAGAAGCGTCCGCACCCCGCTACGCGCTCCTCGCCCGCGAGTTGGGGATCATGGGCGGCGAGGATGATGAGGTCGCCACCGACGCACTGATCCGCTTCACCGAAGGGCTGCTGACACGACTGGGCATTCCTCAGCGCCTGGTGGAGGTTGGCTTCGACCCCGCCGACTGCGACTGGGTGGCCCGGGAGACGATGCCTAGCGGGAGCACCAAGGCGAATCCGCGCTCCGTGACGGAAGCCGACGCCCTCGCCGTGATCTCCGACTGCCAATGAGCGCAAACTTGGCGCCCCCCTTTCCCCAACGGCGAGGGGGCACTAAGATGGGGCTTTAGGCAAAAGTTGAGGGCGCTATGGAGACGATGACCGACGAGCTTCGCGTGCTGGACGCGCTCCTGGATGGTCCCGGAGCCTCGGAGCTACTGTCCGACATGGACGCGGCGGCGAAACCACTTGTCGGGCGCACGCGGGAGGAGCTGGCGGAACTGGTGGTGAGCCTGGATCAACCGGCGTACCGTGGCAAGCAACTCGCGAGCTGGATCTATCAGAAGGGCGTCCACACCGTTTCGGAGATGACCGACCTCCCCGCCGCCTTCCGGGAGCGCCTCGCGTCGGTGCCGGTCGGGCGCTCCGAGGTCCGGCTGCGGCGCACGTCACGGGACAGCACGGTGAAGCTCCTGTTGGGGCTGGCCGACGGACGCGAGATTGAGACCGTGGTCCTGCCGTATCCGGAGCGGGTGTCCGTCTGCATCTCGAGCCAGGTCGGCTGTCCGGTCGGCTGCGTCTTCTGCGCCACCGCCACGCTCCGGTTCGGCCGCAACCTGACCGCAGGGGAGATGGTGGATCAGGTCCTCACCGCCCGCGAGGAGAGTCCCACCGGCAAGGTGAGCCACGTGGTGGTCATGGGGATGGGCGAGGGGCTTCTCAACTACGGCAACCTCGTTAAGGCGCTGCGGCTCATTCACGAGGAGATTGGTCTCTCCTACCGCCACCTGACCGTTTCCACCGCCGGTCACGTCCCCGGCATCCGCCGCCTAGCCGAGGAAGGGTTGCCCGTCACCCTCGCGCTCTCGCTCCACGGTCCCAACGACGCCCTCCGCTCCGAGTTGATCCCGATGTCCCGCAAATGGGGCGTCACCGAGGTGATGGACGCCGTGCGGGAGTATGTGGAGAAGACCGGCCGGCGGGTCACCCTGGAGTACCTGCTGCTGGCCGGGGTCAACGACCTGCCCGTGCACGCGGAGCAGCTTGCTGCGCTGTCGCGGGGGCTGATCGGCCACGTCAACCTCATCCCGTGGAATCCGGCCGACACCTTCACCCGCTTCCAGGCGCCGTCGCAGAACCGCATCCGAGCCTTCCGCGGCATCCTGGAAGAGCACGGGGTCTCCGTGACGCAGCGGGTGGAGCGCGGTCAGGACATCGAGGCTGCCTGCGGCCAGCTCGCGCTGGTGAACGGCCAAGCCGCGCCGGTTCTGGCGCCGGTCGAGTTCCCCCAGAATTGGGGGGAAGGGGGGCCAAACTCGACCGGTGCGGCGGGGCCAGGTCCGGCACCGATGGGATGATAGAACTCCCAGGCGTTTCGGAGGCCCGCGTGGGCACCGCGCCGGCGGATTATGGCACTACCTGTGCCGAGGGCGGGACGAAAGCATGAAAGAGTTGCGGATCGGGTTGATCGGGTGCGGGGGAATTGGAGCGGTCCACGCGCAGTCCTGGGCAAAGGTGGAAGGTGCGCGCATTGTCGCTGCTTGCGACGCCGACCCCACCCGCGCCGAATCCACCGGCGGCGAGGTCTACACCGACTTCCTGGAGCTGCTCAGACGCGACGATCTCGATGCCGTCGACATCTGTACCCCGCCCAATCTGCACGCATCCGCCGCTGTCACCGCGTTGCGGAAGGGTCTTCCGGTCATTTGCGAGAAGCCGCTGGCCCGGAACCCGGAAGAGGCGCGGGAGATCGTCGCCGCTGCGGAAGAGAGCGGCACCCTGCTGATGACCGCCTTCTGCCACCGCTTTCACGGCCCCATAGAGTGGGTGCGCGACCGCATCACCGAAGGCACCCTCGGCCGCGTGCTGATGTTCCGGAACCGTTTCGGCACCCGGTTCAAGGGCGTGGAGGACCGCTGGTTTGCCAACGGGGAGATCGCGGGCGGCGGCACCCTGATGGATACCTCCGTCCACAGCGTCGACCTCTTCCGCCATCTGGTGGGCGAAATCGCCAGCGCCTCCTCCGCCAGCAATACCTTTCATCCGGCCATTCAGGGCGTGGAGGACAGCGCCGTCATGCTGGTCAAGAGCGCGGACGGCGCCATCGGCGTGATCGAGGCGAGCTGGATGACGCCATGGTCGGCCAACGTGGTGGAGATCTACGGCGAGAAGGGCGTGGCGGTGGTCGACTACAACACCGGCGAGACCCGGACGATCATGGACGGCGATTCCAACTGGACCCCGGCGGCGGCCCCGGACAAGGATCGGTTCGTTGAGGAGTTGCGGCACTTCGCAGCCGTGCTTCGCGGCGAGGAATCGCTCCGGGTGACGGGACGCGATGGACTCCGCGCCGTCGAGGTGATCCACCAGGCTTACGGGAACCCCCTCGCCTGACACCCGCCCGGCAAAGCGGCAAGTTGCTTGGCGCTACATCCCCTATTGGCAGGATGAGCAATCTGCCATAACTGGGGATATGAAAGTGGGGAGCAACAAGATCGGGGAACTGCTGGTCCAGCAGCAGGTGGTTTCCCAATCCCAACTGGCGCGGGCTGTCGCCTACCACGAAGAGAAGGGCGTGCTCCTTGGGCAGGCAGCCGTGGAGCTGGGACTCTGCTCAGAGACTCAGGTGGCGCGCGCGCTTGCGGACCAGCAGGGGATGCCGTTCGCGGAGCTCGATCCGCCGCCGCCGCGTCAGGTGATGAAGCTGATCCCGCCGGAAGTGGCGCGCTCACTGCGGGTGGTGCCAGTTCGCATCGAAGGCAACCGGCTCTTCGTGGCGACGCTCGATCCGTTCGACATCCGGCTGGACACGGCCCTGACGCGTCAGGTGGGCATGCCGGTGGTGATGTGCTTCGCCGCCGAGGGACAGCTCTCCCACGTGCTGGAGCACTACGAGCAGATCCAGCAGGGCACCTCGCTTTCCAGCAGGGTCCCCGGCGCTGCTCTCTCTCCAGTGTTCGGCTCCGCGGCTGCGGACGCCGCGCCTGCCCAGGCCGCCGAGATCCTGGAGCAGGCGCTTCGAAGGCGCGCAACCGAGGTCCGGCTGGAGCCGGATTCCTCTGGGGTCAAGGTTCGGGGCCGTATTGATGGGCACATCTCGCCACTCGCCACCATGACGCTCGCTCACGGCAAGGGCGTCATCCACGGCTTGAAGCGAGTCTGCAACATGGTCGCGGAGCAGAGCAAGCGACCGCAGGAGACCTCAGGTCAGGTGGATGTTGGCGGCGTGGTTGCGAATTTCGCCGCGCGCACGCTCATCGGCCAGCACGGCGAGACGCTCTTCATCAGCCTGAGCCTGGACGAGGCCCGCCTGCGACCGCTCTCCGACCTGGGGTGCGACGCCGCTGTCATTGAGGAGATCAATCTCGCGCTTCAGACCCGGTCCGGCCTGCTGCTGGTTGCCGGACCCGGCGGTGCGGGTGTCACATCGGCACTCTATTCTCTGCACAGCCACCTCATCCCGGACGAACTGGTGACGGTCAGCCTCGAGAAATCAGTCACGTCGGTGCTGGAGGGAGTGGCCCAACTGGTGCCTACCCGAGCGGCGGGAATGACCCTTCCCGAGCTGTTGGTCGCGCTCCGGGCGCAACGCCCTGACCTCGTCCTGGTGGATGACCTGTGGGGACGGGATGCGGCCACGCCGCTGCTGGAGCTTGTCGATGCCGGCAGTCTGGCAATGGTCGGGCTCAAGGCACCGTCCGTCCAGGCCGCCCTCGATCAGTACCTCGATCCGTTGGACGACCCGAGGTTTGCCGCCAATCGGCTCATCGGAGTGCTTTCGACACGGATCGTGCGAACCATTTGCGATCAGTGCGGGGACGAGTACCTTCCCACGGATGAGGCGGCCGAGGTCTTGACCTCGTGCCTCGGTGATCTGGACGGCACGCGGTTTCGAAAAGGCCTCGGCTGCGACGGGTGCTTCTATACCGGCTTCCGTGGCCGCACTGGCCTCCACGAGATGCTAACGATGGATGACGACCTCCGTTATCTGATCGGGCGCCGGGTGCTCCCCAGTCTGCTGGATCGTAACCTCCGCAAGCGCAACCCTCGCACGCTGCTGGACGACGCAGCGTGGAAGGCTGCGGCCGGCATCATCTCTCCGGAAGAGGTGCTGCGCCTCGGTAGGAAGAGTCCCGAACGGGATCCGTTCGAGAGCTTGGGCGTGGGACTGCGGAGCCTTCAGGCGCTCTTCTAAGCGCTGCATGGACCGGTTTTGACGGTTTGCCGAGGATTGGGGATGCAATGGCACTGGGTCGGCTGACTCTTGGACAGATCCTGCTGCGCAACGGGTGCGTGAGCGAGGAACAGCTTGGCGTAGCCCTCACGGAGCAGGCCCAGTCGGGGCTGCGCCTGGGGGAGACGCTCATCCGCATGGGCGCGCTCTCCGACACGTCCATCGCGCGGGCGCTGGCCGAGCAGCTCGACATTGACTTCGTCGACCTGGATGAGACGCCCCCTGCGCCCGAGTGCGTGCTCTCGCTGCCTCGGGAGGTGGCGCTGGAATACGGTGCCCTGCCGGTCCGGATGGATCGCAACCGAATGGTCGTCGCCGTGCGGGATCCGTACGACATCCGCGTGGACGTTGCGGTGCGAGATGCCTGCGGCTGCCCGGTGCGGCTGGCGGTGGC
>JANPLG010000245.1:0-7925 GCA_031426395.1 Actinomycetes bacterium | reverse complement strand
CCGGATGTCCACGTTCGCGTGGCGGTAGGTGGGCAACTGGCGCTGCAGGTCGTCGCGGTTCCAGACGGTGGAAGCCCCCGCGCCGAAGAAGTAGCTGCGCATGTCGTTGTCGATCCCGACGACGTCCATGCCCAGGCTGCTGAAGAACCGCACCGCGGAAGAGCCAATCAGGCCCGCCGATCCCGTAACCAGTACAACGCTCATGACTGAATTCCTAGTGTGTCGTCAAGACAGAATCGCGGTTTCCGGCTGAATGGGAGAATGGGCGAGAGGGTGAGTGGGAGAAGCCTCCGGCACCGCTTGCCCTACTTCGGTCTCCCTCTCCCCCATTCCCCCACTCTCCCATTCGGCCTGTCGGAACATCCTCGTCACGTCCCTAATCGGCGGCTCTGGACCCGGTGTAACGGTCCCGCTTCAGTCGACGAAGACGGTGCGGACCAGGGCCTCGTGGTCCCGGATCCAGCGGACAATGCTCTCAAGGGTTTCACGCGGGCCGTGAGCCGGCTTCCATCCGCTGAGGGCCTGGATGCGGCTGCTGTCCGTGAGGTAGATGCGGAGGTCGCCGGGGCGGTCTTCCGCGGAGGCCTTAACCGGCACCTCGCGGCCCGTGAGCTCCTGGCAGAGCGCCGTGGTCTCCTGCAGCGAGAGGCTCACCTCCCGGCCGCCGCCCACGTTGAAGCAGCCGCCCTGATAGCGGTTGAAATCGGAGAGCTGGAGCCGCAGGAGGGACCAGAGGTCGTCCACGTGCAGGAAGTCCCGCACCTGCTTGCCGGTGCCGCCCCACCCGATGTAGCCGAGCGGCAGTCCAAAGTGGTGCCGCGCGGCCCAGAGCGCGAAGACGCCCTGATCGACCTTCCCCATCTGCCACGGGCCGGTCAGCACGCCGCAGCGGTTGATGATGGCGCGCACCCCGTAGGCCGCCGCGTATTCCTCAATGAAGATCTCGGAGCAGAGCTTGGTGGCACCGTAGAGGCTCCGGGCTCCGTGCAGCGGAAACTCCTCGGCGACGCCCCGGCTGGAGGCGCCCGTGACATCCTGCGGGTCCGTCAGCTCGAACCGGGTTGGGGCTTCTTCCCATCGGAGCGCGTTCAACGTCTCCACGGGATAGACGCGGCTGGTGGAGAGGAAGAGCAGATCCGCGCTATGCCTACGGGCCAGCTCCAAGAGATGGAGCGTCCCGGTTAGGTTGGTGTTGAGCAGATAGTCCGGCGCACCGCTGCCGTAGCCCGCCAGGACTGACGGCTCCGCGGCGCAGTCCAGCAGGAGGTCGAACTTCGCATCCGGGAGGTCGCCGGCAACGCGGACGTCCCCGTGGACGAAATCGATCCCCGCCTGCTTCAAGCGAGGCAGGTTGAACTCCGAGCCCCGTCGCTTGAGGTTGTCGAAGCAGACGACCTGCGCCTCTGGAATGGCCTCACGCAGACGCAGGGCGAGATTGGCGCCAACGAAGCCGGCACCACCGGTGATGAGAACTCTCTGGTACTGCATGGAGAGCTAGTCGGCTCTGGGACGGACGGCGGAATGGGTCAGCATGGCGCGGCGGTAGTCGCCGCGGGAGAGGTGACGCTCCAGCCACATGGAGAGGATGATGAAGAGGTAGCGGCTGCCCATCTCGCGGATCTTCAGCTTGGAGATGCCGGTCTTCCGGTTGGTCCAGCTGATCGGCACCACGGTCCAGCGCGCGCCCCGCACGATCGCCTTGAGCGGCAACTCGACGGTCAGGTTGAAGTGCTTGGCAACCAGCGGCTGCGCGGCTTCGATGACCTCGCGGCGGTAGCACTTGAAGGCGTTGGTGGTGTCGTTGTAGCGGTAGCCGAAGAGGCCCTTGATGAAGAGGTTGGCCAGCCGGTTCAGGAAGAGCTTATGCGGCGGGTAGTCGATGATGCGGCTGCCCTTGATGAAGCGGGAGCCGAAGACGCACTCGTAGCCTTCCTCGATCTTGCGCCAGTACTGGACCACGTCCCCGGCGGCGTCGGAGCCGTCCGCCATCACCACGGCCACGGCATCGCCTGTGAAGACCTCCAAGCCCTTCCGCACGGCCATCCCGAAGCCGTTGGGCGGATGGTTGTTCACATACCGGAACCCCGGAAACTCCGCCGCCAGCTCCTTGAGGACCGCCTCGGTGCCGTCGCTGCTGTTATCGTTGATCCCAAGCACCTCGTGCTCGATGCCCTCGCGCGTCAGCAGGCCGATGAGGTCGCGCACGGTCTCGCCGACGCAGCCTTCTTCGTTATGGGCGGGAATGACGACGGAGAGCTTCATGATGATCAGATCCGGAGAAGTCCTTCGCAGGACTCTCCATACAGAGCTGCCGGTTCACTTTAGGTGAGGAGGCAAGGGGCGCACGTCTGTGCCAGTCGCAGCGGAGCCGCGTCGCTCACAAGTAAGTTTCGGTTGCTTGGGTTCGATGGCCTGCATGGCATCTGCCATATTCCAAGCGCACTCTTCCAAGTGCCGTAGACAACTTCAGCGTTGATTGGTTGCGCCACCAGCAGCATCGGCACCTGCAACCCCCTCAGCCGGGTCACCGGAGGGCACCTCGAAGAGGTAAACGTTGACGAAGCGACGAGGGCTGACGGCACCGAACTCAGCAGGCGCGCCAGGGTTGTCCGATGCGAAGAGGAATGCTCCCTTTACGTGGCTGGGGCCGACCCACGGCTGCCCTACGGGGTAGTAGTAGCGCAGCATCGGGGCCTGGAAGGCGAGGGCGTAGACCGGCCGCGCCTCGCCTGACTGCTGAAGGAACTCGGCTAACTGCTTCCAACCGCCACGGGTGGGCGTGGAGTGGAAGCCCCGGACCAGATCGAGGCTGCTTGCGGCCAGAAGCACGAGCGCAAGGGGAGCGCCGAACCGGACGGGAACCTCCGCAGCCGCCACGGCAACGAATGCGAGCACCATCGGCGTGAGCATGGCGGCGCGGCTTGCGGCCGACGACGGCACGCCATTCTTCCAGATCAGGAGGATGGACGCCGCCGTGGCAGCGGCAATCAGGATCGCTCCCCACCGGACACGCCGGGTTGCAAGCACGGTCAGAGCGATGAGAGCCGTCACGCAGAGCGCCAGGAGCGCCAGCCGCGCGACATTCGAGCCGGTGCCGCCGGAGAAGATGGCGGTGGGAACGTCGAGGATGAGCGAGACGGTCTGGGAGGCGGAGAGCGGCCCGATCATCTCGCGGTAGCCCAGCTTATCCATACCCTGTGCGAAGGCGACCATCTGTAGCGCACCAGGAATCCAAAGCACCATCCCCGCCGCAATCGCCTTGCGGACGGGCCAACCGCCAGCGAGGAGCGCCAGCCCAACCAGCGGGATAGCGTAGTAGTCCGTGTAGAGCAGGAGCGCCGCGAGGATGGCAACCGCCGCTTGCCGCCCCCGGCTGGATTCTTCCTGGAGTGCGAGGACGGCCCACAGCCCCGCGACCGCCAGCATTCCGAAGAGGGCGTAGGGCCGCGCTTCTTGCGAGGCGCTGATCAGATGGACGCTTGCGGCCGAGAGCAGCCCTGCCGCCGCCCCGGCGCGCCAGCCAGCGAAGCGATGGGCAACGGCCACCAGAAGGCCGCAGGTCACGATTCCGGCGATGGCGCTTGGGAGGCGGAGGGACCAGACACTAACACCGAAAAGCTGCGACCAAAGCTTGAGAACGATCCAGTAGAGAGCTGGGTGCCCGTCTTCCGTCGCAGTGCGGAGGAGGGCATCCCAGCCGAGCGAGACGTGCGAGAGAGTCTGCCCCTCGTCGCGGAAGAGGCTCTGGAAGTCGAGTTGGTAGAGGCGAAGGATAGCCGCCACGACCAGCGTGCCGGCCAGCAGATACTCAATCCTCATGCCCTGCGCACGCGTTTCCAACCGCGCTGGCTGAGAACCCGTGTCTACACTCAATTCGGCGGCGGCGCTCATTTGCCGGCAGAACCCGCTGATTGTTTGACGCAGACGGCCAGGAGCGAGACGCCCACCGGCACGCTCGTGAACCGCAGCACCGCCGCCTCCGAGGTGAAGATGGCCGTGAGGATGCGATTGACCAGGCCGGACGGCATGGTGATGTCGGACTTGGGCACCTTCTCCTTGAACGGCAGAAGGCGCCGTCCAACGCGCACCGCAGCCACCAGGGGGAAGAGCCAGAAGTTGAAGTAGCTGAGATAGAGCGGCTTGAACCCGGCCTCGTGGAGCCGCTGGCGGAGGAGAACCGCGCTGTAGCGGCGGCGGTGGTGATTCAGGTCGTCGTGGGGGCCCCAGAGGAACTGGAAGGCTGGGACGGTGCAGACGAAGAGGCCGTCGTCCGCGAGGCTGGCGTGGACCTGGCGGAGGATTCCCGCGTCATCGTCCAGGTGCTCGATGACATCGAATGCGGTGATGGTGTCCCACTCCGCGCCCGAGGGCGGGGCCACGCTGATATCCCCCACCCGAAGGTCGACGTCACCCTGGCGTTCGCGAGGGAGCGCCTCGCGGCAGTAGCGGATGGCGTCTTCCGAGAGATCCATGCCGCATACGCGGCCGAACTCCGTGAGCATGATTAGCATGCCGCCGGTGCCGCAGCCGAGGTCGAGAATCTTGCGATCCGAACGATCCGGGCGGTCCGGCCGGGCCGGCAGGAGGCGGCGGAGCGTCTGGGCGACGATATGCCGCCGCGCCGCGAACCACCAGTGCTCCTGCTCCAGTCGGGCGAAGTCGTGGTAGAGGCTCGCGTCCATCAGGCGGTCTCCGCGGGACCCGCGCTCACGGGGTTCCCGGCGCTGCGGCTGAGGAACTCGGCAACCACATACATCGGCCGCTGCTTCGCCTCCTCGTACACCCGCGCCAGGTACTCACCGAGGACGCCCATCATGACGAGCTGGATGCCGCCCAGAAGCAGCGTGATGCAGATCAGCGAGGTCCAGCCCTCGGGCGTCTGGCTGAAGAAAACGCGCGCCGCGAGGGCGAAGAATAGATACACGAGACCAAGCGCGGCGGCCACGAAGCCGAGGTAGGCCGAAAGGCGGAGCGGGAAGCTGCTGAAGGATAGCAGGCCATCGAGCGCCAGCTTGACCAGCTTCTGGAGGGTGTACTTGGTCTCGCCGGCGTGGCGGGCGGGGCGCTCGTAGATGACGGCGCGGTGGCGGTAGCCGACCCAGCACCGGAGGCCGCGCAGGAACCGGTTGCGCTCCGGAAGCTGCCGCACGGCATCCACCACCTTGCGGTCCATGAGGCAGAAATCGCCAGCGTCCAGCGGGATCTTGATGGTGGAGATGGCACCCAGTAGCCGGTAGAAGGTGTGGTAGGCGAGGCGCTTTAGCACGCCTTCTTTGCGCTTCTGACGGACGGCGTAGACCACCTCCGTCCCCTCTTTCCAGACCTTGATGAACTCTTCCAGCAGTTCCGGCGGGTCCTGGAGGTCGGCGTCCATCATCACCACCGCCTGGCCGGTGGTGTGGTCGATGCCGGCGCAGAGGGCCGCCTGGTGGCCGAAGTTGCGGGAGAAGTTAACCAGCTTGACCGCGGGATCTTCCGCCTGAAGCTCCAGGATCATCGCGGCGGAGCGGTCACGGCTGCCGTCGTTGACGAAGACGACCTCGTAGGTGCCGAGGGCGCGGAGGATGGGAGCGAGCCGTGCCCAGAGCGTGGGGATGTTCGCCTCCTCGTTGTAGATGGGGAGGACGACGGAGATGAGGGGCCGCTCGGCCGGCACCGCAACTGCCTCCAAGCGCTCCGTGGACGCTGCGCCCGCGCCATTTACATGCCGACTGTCCTGCCGCCAGGCCTGCACCGTGGGGAGCGACTTGCCGGAGAGCAGGCTCGCTTCCAGCGGCGTCAGCCGGCCTTGCTCGTACGCGGCGCGGACGACCTCCAGGCGAAGCTGAGGCAGGTCCTGGCTGAAGGCCAGTGCGTCGGGCCTATCGCTGGTGGCGGTCATGGTCGCGGTTTCCAAGGGGGCTCCGGGATGCTGAATTCAAAATGCAAAATGCAAAATGCAAGGCTTCGCAGAGCGGCGGATCTGTGGGAGAGGAGCTGGTGGAGCGTGCTATGGCTGGGCTGCAGCCGCGGGTTCTGCAGGAGTTACTGGTCTTGGAGTTCCTGGAGCAGGGCGCGGTAGGCTTTGTTGAAACGCTCCGGGGTAAAACGGTCGTGAACGATTTGCTGGCCCCAGGCTGCTTGCCGTGCGCCTAGCTCCGGCGTCGATCGCAGCAGTTCGATCCGTTCCAGGAGGGCGTCCACGTCCCCCGGCTGCTCGATGATGAGGCGGTCCAGGCTCTCCTCTTCGGTCCGAAGCGCTCGTGCTATGCCCACGTTGGTGCTGATCACCGGCCGGTTCGCGGCCCATGCCTCTGCGATGGCAAGGCCAAAACTCTCGTAGCGCGAGGGGCAGAGGACGGCATCCGCGGCGACCACATACTCCCAGAGCGCTTCCCGGCTCTGCCCGGGGACGCACGCCACCCGGCCGCTCGTCTGCTCTGCGGGCCAGGGTGACTCTGAGATATTCGGCGCGACCACGGTGAGAAGCGTACCTGACGGCATCCTTGTTGCAAGACGATCGAGCAGGTGCCGGCCCTTGACGCCTTCATAGCGGCCCACGGTGAGTAGCACGAACAGGCCAGGGGGCCACCCGAATCGGGCGCGGAGCGCATCGCGGGCCGCAGCCATCTCCGCAGGCGGCGAGGCGACCGGGTTGGGGATGCACCGGAGGGCACCCGCACCGAGGCTGTAGAAGCGCTTCGCCTCGTCCTGAACCTGCGGACTGACGGCCACGGGGCTGGAGCGATGCCCGCTGCGTCCGTCCATCCAGCCGTATCCGTAGCGGCAGACGCGGTAGTCGAGGGAGGGAAGCAGCTCACGCATGGCCTCTGCCTGGCCCGCGAAAGTGCTGTGGTAGATGTACGCATGCCTGCGGTGGGCCAGGAAGGCCCCATACATGCTGTGGCTGATGACGAGGTCGTCCGGCCGGAGCCTTGCTCGGACCAAGCGTGAGACGCGCAGGGTGGTGCCGAACCGGTTCAGCATCGGGTAGCGGCGGCTCACCGATTTTTCTGGCGCGAGACGATCGTCGAAGGAGAGCGTTTCCAGCCCCAGTTCTTCGCTCACCTGCGCGATGGCCGTCGCGACGCGCTCCATTCCGCCCGGAGAGTCGATGGGCGTGGGCAGCACCTGGACCAGTCGCTGCCGGGCTGATTGCGCGCTCACGAGGCAACGCTTTCGCGGACAACGCTCATTGCAGCAACGGTGCCCACTCTACCTGGTAGGAGAGGTCGCGTGTCCGCTGGCCGATGATCCGCGCCGGGTTGCCGCAGACGATGGTGTAGGGATCGACGTCCCGCGTGACCACGGACCCCGCGCCCACGACAGCGCCTTCGCCAATCTCGACGCCGGGCATCACGAGCGACCAGGCACCCAGCCACGCGTAGTCGTGAATGACCACGGGCGCGCCTTTGACGCCAAAGTGAGGGTCCTGAGGGTCGTGGCCGAGGGTGAGGATGCGTGATCCCACCCCTAGATGCACGCTGTTGCCGAGGGTGATCCCCCGTCGGCCATCCAGCCAGCACTCCGGGTTGACCACGCAGTACTCACCGATGGTGATGCCGCCGAGCGAGAAGAGGCGCAGTCCCCGGTGAATCCATGAGTGCTCCCCCACCGTGAGCTTCCCGATCTTGCGGAACGCCCACCGGCGCAAGCGGTAGCCCGGCCAACGGGCAATGCCGTTGATCGACTGCAGGTAGAGCGCGTACTCCCACTTGATGAATGCGGCCTTCATTGCGCGGCGGAACTTGCAGTTGTGGTGGGGCGGTCAGGTGCCGGTCTGCGAATCAGCCCGACCGCCCAGCGGAGGATGAGCGTCCAGGATGCGAAGGAGAGCATCCATATGATCGGCTCAACGGAGATGCGGAAGCGCATGTTCTCGCCGAACTCCGGGAGGTTGAAGGTCACGACGGCGTAGAGGTAGAGGGCGGTCAGCGCCAGCAGCA
>JANPLG010000244.1:0-7687 GCA_031426395.1 Actinomycetes bacterium | reverse complement strand
GCGTTCGGTAAGCAGTTGCATCGGGGCCACCAACCACGAAGCCAAGAGGAGAGGCTCGCGGGTAACCTTCTCCTCGGCGCAGCCGAACCCCTTATGGTTCTGGCTCCGCCAGGTTAGGTGAACGGGAGAGAGGGAGAATGGGAACAGCCATTGTTTGACCTGTCTCCCATTCTCCCTCTCTCCCTTTCCGCCATTCTTCCCATCAGAAGCAGACTAACGGATCCCAGCGAGCCTCAGGGCTACTCACTGCCCTTTGCCAGGGCGGGAGCGATCTTGCCGGAGTTGGAGAGGGTGCGCCGCACGGAGCGGACCGCCGCGAGCAGCTCCGGTACGTCGTGCGGAGCCTTCTTCGCGTCTTGGAATGACTTCTCGACCGTGGGCCACCAGCCGTACTCTTCGATCTGGGAAAGGTCAAAGAGCATCACGCCCTGGCTGCTGCGGCGCGCCGCCTCGATCGCTTCCTGAAACGCTTCTGCGGATCCCTTGTAGTCCTGCGCGTAGATGCCGGCGTAGAAGAACGCCTGATCCCCTATCGCGCGGCTGGAAAGCTCGGCGGCGGCCTGAACTGTGTAGCTGTCGTCGAGGCCCGCGTTCTTCGCCTGCTCACGGCCGGCAATCGGGTGGTAGCACCCGGTGGTGATCCAATCCAGCAGCCCCGCGTAGCCGGTGAGCGGATAGGTGGGTGTCATCCAGTCGTAGCCGGGCGCGAATTCCTCGCTGGCCCAGTTCACGCCGACGCTGTAGTAGCTGCTGTACCATGAGCCAACATACGTTCCAATGGTGGCCGTGGGTCGCTTCCGCCGCACCAGGCGGGACGCCTCTTCCAGCCAGGTGCGGATGGTGCGGGCGCGCCATTCCAGCCACTGCTTGTAGTACGGACCCAGCACCAGTGGCCGGCCCGGAGTGGGGTCGAACGAATAGACATCGCCGGGCCACCGGTTCAGCCGCTGGCCGAGATGCTCCTCGAACTTCTGGCGGGAGACGTCGCTGAAGTCGCTCTGAAGGCTGGCGTAGCGCATCCGGTCGAACACGATGCCATCGAAATCGTAGTTCGTGACCAGCTCGTCGACGATGCTCATGGCGTAGTCGCGAGAGATCGGGTTGGCGGGGTTCACGAACGCCGCAACGGTCTCGGAAGGTGCGTCAAGGATGGAGACGAGGCGGTCGGTGGAGGTCCAGTTGAGCTGATCTCCCACCCGCATCCGACCGAGCATCCAGCGGGCAGCGTCGCCCTTGCCGACCAACAGATAGCCGTCCCGGGGAATGCGGACACCGGCCGATGGCGCAAGTGCGCCCGCCACTACAGCCTCCACCCGGTCCGACAGCACCAGCGCGAACGCCTCGCCCCGCTCAAGGGTGCGCGGCTGCCGGAAGGCGGCGTCGTACACCGCGATCTCGCCGTCGCCGGGAGGTCGGTTGACGCCCAGTGCCACGCGGGCCCGTTCGCCGCGCGGGGTGGTGAAGGCGCGCTCTACATCGTAGATCACCGACTGTTCGTCCGGCTTTCCGTACACCGGTCCCGCGCTTACCAGCTTATGCCCTTCGCTGAAGACGTTGAGGTTGGCGTGGATCTTCAAACCACGCTGCCGCCCTTCCTGGAGGGCAACACGCAGGAGGTCGTAGCCTTCCGTGTTGCGAGTGCCGCGCCACTCGGTGAGGCGTGGCGCGATCTTGCTGTCATACAGCACATGGCCGGAGAGCGGCTTCACGTCCACCACCACGGTGTTGATGTTGGCGCGCACGCAGCGATCCAGAATGGCGGCAACACCCTCGCGGGTCGACAGCCGACCCAGGTTAGCGGTCCCGTCCAGCCAGAGGACGCGCCCCTCCAGGCCCGCGTTGCGCGCAACCGCGGTGGCAACACCATCCTGCGCGATGCCAGGAGTGCCGCCGGCTGGTGCCTGTGCAGATCCAGCCATCGGCAGCATGAGCAGACCTGCAAGGACGCCACCCACGAGGGCTCCCGCCCGCCTCCGCCAGTTTCTGGTTGCCTGATTCGTTGAGCCGCTCTGCATGGTCGCGTAAGCCTACCGCACGGACGCGCCTGCTGTCCGTGATCTGCGCTACGAAGGATGGTCGGCTTTACTAGCGGGCGATGCCGCATGCCGGCCCATTGGGGGTTTCAAGACGTTGTTGGCGGGTTCCGTTGCGTGACTCTCCGCCTCAAGGCCTACCCTGGAACCGCGCCCTTCACGCCAATCACATGCCGACGCCCCTCACATGCCGACCCCCGTGTACTGGCGCAGCCCGGTCCTCCACAGTACCCGCATGAGGATGGCGGTGATCACGAGCCAGGCACCCATCCAACCGAACCCGAACACCACCTCCTGGGGCGAGAGCCGGTTCATGAAGATCTCCGCGCTGAAGGCGAGGGTGTATCGGAACGGCAGCATCCGCGCCAGTTCTCCCGCCCATGCCGGAAGCGTGGCCAGCGGCACCATCTCGCCGGAGAGAAAGCCGGCGGGCAGGTAGTAGAACATGAAGAGGCTGCGCACCTCCGTGAAGAAGAGCGCCAGGAGCCCGAGGGTATAGCCTAAGGAATACGAGAGCAGGTGCCCGCCCAGCACGCTAAGCCAGAAGGCCGGGCCGAGATGGTACTGCGCACCGCCCCTCAAGTACGGATGGAAGATCCACCAGCAGAAACCGAAGATCGGCACGAAGAGCACCAGCCGGAGCAGCCGCCACGAGAGATTGTTGGCGTACTGGTAGAGGAAGTAGCTGAAGGGCCGCGTCAGGTAGATCGAGAACCGGCCTTCCCGCACCTCCACGGCCACGTCCCACATAATGTGGCTGATCATGAAGCTGGTGAGGCAGAGAGTGGTGAGGTAGTAGGCGACCATCTCACCCGGCGCAAACCCGGCAATCTGCTCCCGCCCCTGGTAGCTGGCCAGCCACATCAGCGGCATCAGCATTGCCGGCACTGCGTCCGTCATCATCCAGATGACCGCCATGCTCCGGTAGTTCAGGTTGTCCTGAACGTAGACCGAGAGCACCACGGCGGTCTTACGGAAGTTCGAAAGCCAGAGTGACAATACAGCGTCCTGCGCGGTTCCGGTTCAGCCCGGACAATTCTTGCTTGCCGTCCGCATTGCAAAGATCGTTCACCCAGCTGACGACGGCCCTGGGGTCGATCCTGTGAACCGAATCCTGCCCGCAGCTCAGTTGGCTGTTGCGAGGAGCACGAGCAGGCCGGGTTCAGTTGGATCCCGTGCAACTCGGCTCGTCCGTGGCTAACACAGCTCCGTTGGCCCTGGCGGGGAGCACGATCTGGCCGGGTTCAAATGGGTTCCGGGAGGGCAACACGGGCAACACTCCCTCGCCCGTGACAGGTACAGCCCGGATTGACGGCGCTAGGGGGCGAGATTGGAAGCACTTCGTGCCGAAGGCTGGCCTTGCGCAGTGACCGCTTCATGGATGAGGGTGCCGGATCACGACCCGACGAGCGGCTCATCTCGCCGCAGCGGAACGCTCCCCCAGGATTGGGGGCCGGGGGGGCCGGGGGGCGGAGTCTACGCCGAGGGTGCCGTCGTGGTAAGCGGCGGCAGGTTTACGCACAATAGATACGGGATTCTCTTACCATACACTTTGATTCCAATTTGCGCGGGAGCCGCCCGCCTGTCAGTGAGAAGAAGGGCCTCCGCGCTTCCTGAGCGGAAGTGCGGAGGCCCCTGATTCTTTGCTGGATCGAATGTCGCGCCTAGTTGACGCCCACCGCGTGGCGGAGCTTTCTGAGTGCCCGCGTCTCGATGTGGCGGATGCCTTCGCGAGACATGTTCAGTTCCTGCGCCAGTTCTTTGAGGCTGCGGACACGGCCGTCACGAAGACCGTAACGATTCTCGATGACGGTGCGCTCCTTCGGCTTCAGCACGCCAAGGATGCGGGCAAGGTTCTCGCGATCCGCCGCCTGGAGGGCGCTCTCCTCGGGGTCAAGTGCGTCCGCGTCAAGCTGGAGGTCGCCAAGGGTGTAGTCTTCCGCTTCACCGAGCAGGACATCCAGGGAAACCGGCTCCTGAATGCTCTGCAGCAAGGCGTTTACGGTGCTGACCGAGAGGGTAGTCTCAACCGCAAGCTCTTCAGAGGTCGGTTGCCGGCCAAGCTTGTCGGAAAGCTGCATGCTGCTCCGCTCCAGTTTGCCAACCGCGTGGTAGGCATACGTGGGGAGGCGGATCATACGGCTTTGCTTCTCTATAGCGCGCACGATGGCCTGGCGGATCCAGTACGTGGCGTAGGTGGAGAAGCGGAACCCCTTGGTGGGGTCGAACTTGTTGATGGCGCTCATCAGGCCGAGGATGCCTTCCTGCACAACATCCTCGAACGTCATGCCGCGGCAGTTGTAGTGCCGGGCGATGCTCACCACAAGCCGAAGATTCGCTTCGATCATCCGTTCGCGACACCGTTCGTCGCCGGAGCGGATCCTCAGGGTGAGGTCGATTTCTTCGTGCACAGTGAGAAGGGGACCATCCGCTTTGTACTGCCACGGGGGAATTCCCGCATTCTGTGGCTGAGCGTGGTGGTCGGCTTCCGGTTGAGCCTGGGTGGGAAGAGGCTCGTCCGATGCGTACCGGGATCGCATGAGTCGCCGTCCTTTCGGGCGCATACTACCACAGCGGGTAGTCCAAACCTAATATCCGGTGCTAATCGCTTTAAGAAGCGAATGTTATAGGCCTAGGCAGGCACCCGAAGCGACACTTATAGCTGCGCGATCCGTACAGCACACACGCACCGAGGCAACGGGGGGAGAGGCACACCAGAACTTAATGCGGCGCTTCAGAGGGGTTCACCTTCCCAAAGCCGCACTTCGTGCAAAAAACCGCAAGCGGCCGGGGAGGCCACTAGAAGCCCCTTTACCCCCGACCATCCTAAAGCGAACCTTCTTTTCCTGAAAGCGACGGGGCGGGGACTTCCCATCGCGCTGGATGGAACTCTTTGCCACACTTTGGCCCCATTGATTTCCCAGCGCGCCTGGGCAGTTCGAGGCGCATGGGGCGGGATTCCTAGCTCAGAGCACAGTCAAATGCGGGATCGGCAGCACCACGAACTCGCGCCAGCCGGCGGGCAGGCCTTCCTCATCGTAGTCACCTTCCGAGAGCAGTTCCGAGTCCGCGCCCGGATCCCACGCGGCGTCCTCGATTCCCAGGCACTCAGCGAATTCGTCCAGGTAGTCGTCCGCGATGGGGAGTTCCTCTTCGTCGTCCACGTCCCTCGCATCGCGGTCCAGGGCCATCAGGAGGTCCCATGCTTCATCCGCATCGGCTTTTGGCGGCAAGTAAGCACGCAGCGTGTCGCGGGTCGGCCGTTCCTCCCGTAGCCGCTCCAGATCGTCACGATACTCCTGCGACCGGGCGATCTCGTCCATCCGTGCGTTGAAGAGCGGTTCGTTGTCGGTGGGGTCGACGATGCCCTCAGACTCCAGCGACTCGACCGTCCGCGCCCAGAGATCGTCCCACTCCACGGCTTCCGTGGGGAGTTCCACGCGGCCATGCAGGTCGCCGTCCTGGAGGAACTCCACGATGAGGAAGCGGCTCTGCACCACCTCCGTCAGCAGGCCCGGGCACTCCAGGCTACCGGTGATTTCGGGGAACCAGTCACGCATGTCGTCCCGCGGCGACCAGAGGCTGATCCATCCGTTGCGCACCCCGGAAAGAAAGAGTCCGTACGGCAGGCGATGCGCGGGCCAGACCGGCAAAGGCGTGGCCACCGCCACACCCAGCCGCCCCAGGACGTTGACCACGGCGTCCCGGTCGTGGAAGCGCAGGTGCGCGCTCAGCACCGAGGTTTCCAGGCTTGGGATCATGACGAGAAGAACCCTTCCCCGGCTTTGGCGTAACGCCGGGCAACTGCTTCGTTCAGCTCCGCGCCAAGCCCGGGGCCCTCGGGAACGCGGATGCGGCCGTTCCTGATGAGCGGTTTCGGCAGCCCGGTGAGAATCTCTTCCCAGAACGGCACGTCCTGGCCGTGGAATTCCAACACCGCGAAGTTGGGAATCGCGGCGCAGAAGTGCACGGAGGCCATAGTGCCGATGGAGCTGGCGATGCAGTGCGGTGCCACCAGCAGGTCGTACATATCAGCGTGGTCCGCGATTCGGCGTGCTTCCAGCAGCCCTCCTGTCTTCTGGAGGTCCGGAGAGACAATGTGCACGGACTGGGTCTCGATCAGCTCGCGGAAGCCGTGCCGGAGGAAGAGATTCTCGCCGGTGCAGAGCGGCACGGCAGAGCTCTCGCGCAGGGTGCGGAACGAGCGTGGATTCGTGGGGGGCAACGGATCTTCCAGCCAGAAGATACCGTACGGCTCCAGCGCCCGAGCAATGCGGACCACGTCCGGCAGCGAGTAGCGCCAGTGGCAGTCCAGCGCGAGATCGACGCTGCTTCCCACGGCCTCCCGCACCGCCGCAACCCGCTCGGCCATCCGCTCGATTTCAACGGTGGAGAGGGCGCGGAGTTGGCCTTCCATCGGGACCGCGTCGCAATCCAAGTCGAATTTCAGCGCGTCGAATCCACGCGCCACCGCCTGCCGGGCGCGTTCAGCCCAGATTGCGGGATCGAGCGGGTCGCACGGCATCTCCCGCGCCTTCGCCTCGCGGTACCACTCCGGCTCACGGGGATCTAGCGCGGGGCCGTAGCTTTCCAACCCGCTGCCGCCGTGGCAGTCCGCATACATTCGCACCTCGTCTCGGTGCTTGCCGCCGATGAGCTGCCAGATCGGGATGCCGTAGCATTTCCCCACCAGGTCGAGGAGCGCGGCCTCGATGCCGGTGATGGCGTTATGTACGATGCCGCTGACGGAGCCGGCGCCGGACGCGGCCCGCTGCAGGCGACGCACCAGGCGATCGATGTTCCGGGGGTCTTCGCCCAGGATGGCGACCTGCAGATCGCGGATCATCGCGGTCAGGCCGGGTGCGAAGAAGCACTCCCCAAGGCCGGTGATCCCGTTGTCGGCCTCAATGCGGACGAAGGTCCAGTCATAGTTTGCTTCTACGACGGCGGTGCGGATGCTGGTGATCTTCATTCGATGGGATAGGAGCTCAAGCGGTCCCGCCCGTGGGCGGGAGAAGGGATCGAACGTAGGTGGTGGACCGCTCCAGGCGCTCCCACACATCGGGGCCAGGGGGAATCTCAAAGAGCGCCGGGCCACGGAAGCCGCGAGTGACCATACCCTCGACGATTCCCCGCCAGTCAAGGTCGCCGGGACCCACCTCACCCTGCAGTGCACCGTCACGGCTCTGCTTGAAGTGGAACTCGAACAACTCCGGAATGGGAACCGAGCGGGCGGTCTGCAGCGGGTCCTCCGGCTGTAGCGTCTGGATGAACTGGTTGTGTGGATCCCAGCAGAGATTCGGGACGGGGACCCCTTGGGGCAGTGCTTCGGCGGCGCATCGGATCAATGCGCGCAACGATCCCAGTGGCTGCTTGGAGTTCTCAAGCACGAGGGAAACCCGGCTCGTCCAGGCCTCAGAGGCGAACGTGGCCACGGAACGACCCAGTTGCTCCACCGCCCCAGGCCTAAGTAGGTGCGGAGCAGGACTGACATCCACCAAGCGCAGCACGGCGGACCCACCACCGACCATCCACGCAGCTTCCAGACATCGCTGGAGGTACTGGGAGCCGATGGGAAGCGGCTCGGTTAGGAATGGAGCTTCTACGGCGAGATTGAAACCTAATTCCGGGAAGCTGGCCCGTAGAGCCAGGAG
>JANPLG010000243.1:0-3139 GCA_031426395.1 Actinomycetes bacterium | reverse complement strand
ATGACGACACCCGCCCGATCCTCACCGGCGTCTGCGTGGTGGTACAGGATGGGCGGCTGCGGCTCGCGGCCACGGACACGCACCGGCTGGCGGTACGCACGGCCACCATCTCCGACTCCACCGGCGACAGCACCGTAATCGTGCCGGTGCGCGCCATGACGGAACTGATGCGCATCCTCGGCGACGACCCGGAATCAACGGTCCAGGTGCGCATTGACCAGAACCAGATAATGTTCCGGACGGAGCGCGTGACCCTCATCTCACGGCTGATCGAGGGTCAGTTCCCCAAGTACGAGCGGGTCATCCCCAGCAGCCACACGCGCAGGCTCACCATTCCGCGTGAGGAGTTGCTTTCCTCGCTCCGCCGTGCCCGGATCGTGGCGCGGGATGCGTCCGCCAAGGATCGGGTCGTCTTCGCCACGGACGGCGAAAACCTCGTCATCACGGCGGACGGCGAGTTGGGCCAGTGCCGAGAGGACCTGGAAGTGGCGCGTGAGGGCGACGACATCAGCATCGCCTTCAACGTCACTTACGTGACCGAAGTGCTGAGCGTCCTTGACTGCCAGGGCATCTACCTGGAGCTTTCTGAGCCGCTAAGCCCCGCAGTCGTCCGCCCCGTGGATGGCGATGACTACCTCATGGTCATCATGCCGATGCAGGTCCAGTAGGGTTTGCCATCCGGTACCGTTGGGGGAGGCACCCTCCCCCAACGACCACTGTCCCCAAAAGACCCGTGTTGGGCCAAGTCAAATCGGTCGGGGAAGATGCGTGGCGTTTGGTGCTCAGGAATCGACAGGGTTGCTTGCGACCGTGCCCAGTATCGGCTGAACCCGACGCCTACCCATGGAGAACCCCGCTCCACGGGCTAAGACCGATCGGCCTTTCGAAGACCGAGGCTGCACCATCCTATCGGGACGCCCTTCTGAAGGGCATAGACCTTGCTTGACCGGTCAGGATGAGATTGAGAGAAGGCGAGATTGAGGGATGGAGAGACTGGACCAACGCCCGTCTAGAGCTGACCTGCCTGCCAATTCGAAACTCGAAATCCGAAACTCGAAATCCGAAATTCGAAATTGACTGACCGGTCGCCGGTACCCACGTGCCATTCCGCGTCGGGCAGCTCTGGGTTGAAGACACCTTCGCGAGAGGTGGATAATCCTCCTAATCCGCACTCTCCCCCAGAATTGGGGGCCGGGGGGCCGAGCTTCGGCCAAGCGGCATGGTCGTGGTTTTCAAGCACGTGTTCTTACTTCACCGAGTGCCTACTTCAATCCAAGGTAATCGCTGAGAAGCGCGACGTTCCGGTTGAACAGGTCACTGGCGAGGTAGCGGGTCCCAACAGGTAGCTTGAACTGGCCGACCTGCTTCGCGTCAAAGGTGCTCACCCAGCGCCCCTCGGCATCCAGGTCTGCGATGGCGCGGCGAACCTTTGGCTCCAGTGCGACAGCATCTGCCGGTTTCGGAGCGGGGGCCTCACCTGCCTTCAGCGCCTGATACTCGCGCTGGAGCCGGTCGAGGCGGGACGCGACCTTCCATCCGTAGTGGTCCGGTAGATCGCGGTCGTCATAGGTCAACGAGTAGTCGCGGCCGGAGCGGGTCATGTAGAGCGGACGATTGCTCTTCAGCTCGTAGTACCGGGCCAGGCGCCCATCTGGCAGGAGCGAGCGCTTCAGGTACTCCAGCGCGCGCGGGACGGGTGCCAGGTACTTCGCATCACGGCTCACGCGGTAGAGGTCCATCAGCACGGCGAGCACATCCTGGGACTCTCCCCCGGTGACAGCGGCCGGCTCAAAGCGGCGCGCCCAGATGGGGTGCATCGCATAGCTGTACTGCTGCGCCCACACGGGCTGAGGGTCGGGCATCTGCGCCAGGAGCAGGAAGTCACCCAGCCGCATGAGTGCCTTGCGGTATTGCTCATCCTTGTAAACCTCGTTGAGCGTCGTCAAGCTGGCCGACACCGTGCCAGCAAGGCCGTCGTTGAGCGTGTAGTAGTCCCAGTAGTTGTCGACCCGTCCCTCGGTGCGCCAGTCGTAGCTGGGATAGCTTGCCTTGAGGGCGGGGTGGGATGCCACCGGTCCCTGCCAGCCCTGGGGGAACGCTCCGCACGGGAACTGCGCCTTGAGCAGGGCATCGGCGGCGATGGTGGCACCCTCGTGGATGGCGGGATGCTTGAAGCCGTGAGCCTGATCCGCACGAGCCAGGAATTGCAGAGCGGTCTGGCCGATCCCGTCGTCCAGAGAGGACTGGTTTCGGCCGCGCGGGTTACCTTTCCCATTCCGGTAGCGAGGCGCTTTCGGGTTGTTCGGGGAGAAGTCGACCGAATTGGTCCAGCCGCCGGATTGGAGTTGGCCATGGAGCAGGGCCACCGCGGTCTCCGTAGCGGCGTCCAGGTAGAAAGGGTCTCGGGTAGCCGCGTGCGCCTGCAGGTAGGCTAAGCCCACCGCCGGCGTTCCGGGCGGCTGAACCCAGATCTGGTCAGGAGTGGCCTCGCCCTCACCCCACCGCTGCTTGAGGTCGAGGGAGTAGTGATAGACATAGCCCCCGTGTCGCGCGACCTTCGAGCGCCAGTAGGATGCAGCGCGTTTGAGAACCTGCTCCGCTTCCTTGCGAAGTGCAGGGTCCGCAGCAGAGTTGGCCGGTCGAGATGCAAGTCCCGCTGCCACCGCAACCCCATGCGTCAGTAGAGAACGTCGGTTCATCTCAGTTTCCTTCGTGGCGCAGCGGTTGCTCGTATGGCAGATTGGGACACCGTGGAAACTCCAACGGTTTCGGGGGCGGGTGAACAACTCGGAGTCATGCGCCTGCGTTCAGCCCCAGAAAAGGAAACAGGCCGGAGGGCGAACCCCCGGCCTGTTCTAGAACCACTTGCAAGTGAGCGCTATTTCTGTCCGAGGATGACCGTTCCGGTCTTCGGGTCGTACTCTGCCTTCAGGTCAAGCGCCTTCTCCAGGAAGGAGACCGGAACGATGGTGCGGCCACCATCGATCGAGGCTTCCTTCTCCATCACGACCAGCACCTGGTTAACGGATGCTTCCTTGCTGCCGATCTTTAACTTCACGTCCTTAGTGTCATTGGCGGCGCGGACTTCGCGGGTATCCGGGAAGTAGACCACCACGCCACCGGCGTGCTCGAAGATCTG
>JANPLG010000242.1:0-11136 GCA_031426395.1 Actinomycetes bacterium | reverse complement strand
GCGCGCGCGCTGGGCGCGGGGCATGGGCGGATCCTCTGGCGGCACATCCTGCCGCACCTCGCGCCGACCCTCCTGGTGCTCGGCAGCCTGGGGGTCGCGACCACCGTCCTACTGGACGCCGGGCTCAGCTTCCTCGGCATCGGTCTTCCGCCTCCTGCGCCTACGTGGGGTTCCATGCTACAAGAGGCGCAGCAGTGGTACTCCGTTGCTCCATGGCTAGCGGTCTGGCCCGGCCTAGCAGTGGTGCTGACCGTGGCCTCGTTCAACCTGATCGCCTTCGACCTCCGCCGAGCGCTCTCCCTTCGCGCCTGACCTGCCGCTATGCCCAACCTCTCCCGCACCCGTTTCCTTCGTGCCGCTTCTTCAGCTTTGGCGCTGCTCTCTCTTTGCCTTCTGGCGGGCTGCGGCTCGGCTTCTAACGGCAGCGGGGCCACCGCCACTCCGAGCGGGGCCGAAGGGGGAAAGACGCTGGTCGTTGCAATTCCGGACGATGTGAAGTCGCTCGACCCCGCCCTGGCCTTTGACACGTGGTCGACGATGATTGTCCACGCCTGCACGCGCCGTCTCGTGGACTATGACGATGCCGGCAAGCTGGTCCCGGACCTCGCGGAGCGGTGGGAGGTGAGCGACGACGGCAAGAACTACACCTTCCACCTGCGGGACGCCAAGTTCGCGGACGGAACCGCCATTGCGTCGAAGCATTTTCGCGCGGCGCTGCACCGGGTTCAGGACCCGAAGACCGGCTCGCCGGGCGCGGGCTTCTACCGCGGCATCGTCTCCGTGGAAACGCCTGACCCGAAGACGCTGGCGATTGAACTGGACAAGCCGGACCCCACTCTCCTCAACCTCGTCGGCCTGACCTTCCTTGCGCCGGAGCTTCCGGGAGCGGACAAAGGCAAGCCATCCCCCAGCGGCCCGTACCAGGTGGAGAGCGTTTCCGGCAGCGAGGTGGTGCTGAAGCGGAACCCTCACGACAACCGCAATCCCTCCCGCCTCGGCGGCATCCGGGTCCAGCTCAAGGTGAACGATGCCCTGCGGACCACGCGGTTTCGGACGGGGGAGGTCGACTTGCTACCCGGCATCCCGCCTGCGGACTACCCCCGCGTGATGGCGAACGCCGCTGAGAAGCGCGGCGTGGTGCAGGGACCGGTGAACCAGACCTGGTACTTCGGGATGAAGGTCGACCGCGCGCCCTGGAGCAACCCCGTGGTCCGCCAAGCCGCCCTTCTTGCTATCGACCGAACGAAGCATGCGCGCCTCTCCGGACCGGGCGAGCCGGCGAACGGCATCCTTCCGCCGCACCTCCCCGGTGCGGACGCGGCTCGCACGCTGCCTGGGCAGAATGTAGCTGAAGCGAAGCGGCTCCTGGCCGAAGCAGGCTTTGCCAACGGAGTACCCGGCAGGACCGCCCTCTGGATCAACACCACGGCCGACTACCTCCGCCACGCGCAGGCGATTCAGAGCGACCTCGCTGCGGTCGGCATCCAGGTGGACCTTAAGCCGGTCAGCAATACCCAGTACCTCAGCGGCTACCGGCGGGAAGCGGACTGCTGGTATGGCGGCTGGTATCCCGATTTCCCGGATGCCGGCAACTTCCTGGAGCCGCTCTTCCTGGGAGGGGAGAAGGCCGCGTCCAATGCCACGCATTACAACAACCCGGTGGTCAACCGGCTCCTCACGCAGGCCCGCACGACGCCGCTTGGGCCGGAGCGCAATGTGCTCTACAAGCAGGCCGAGGATCAGCTACTCAAGGACCTCCCCTGGGTGCCGCTCTACTTTGAAGTGGAGACCCGATGGTTCAAGGAGGGCGTGACGGGCGTCAAGGTGCATCCGGTCTGGCGGCAGATGCTCACCGGGATCGACAAGCGGTAGCCCATGATCCGCCATCTGCTGAACCGTCCGTTGATCCGGCGATTGTCCTGGGCCGTCGTCACCCTGTGGGGCGTGACGCTCCTGGCATTCCTGGTCCTCTACCGCATTCCTGCGGACCCCGCCGTTGCCCTGGCGGGGCCGAGCGCGGCGGGCGATCCCGCAGTGGTGCAGTCGATCCGCGCGCGGCTCCGTCTCGATCAGCCGGTGTGGGTGCAGTACGGCGACTTCCTCCTGCGGCTGAGCCGCGGCGACCTCGGCCAGTCCTACGTCAAGGGCACGCCGGTCCGCGAGGCCATCACCGCCGTCCTTCCGAACACCCTGCTGCTGGGGCTGAGCGGATGGGCCTGCTGGCTGGTGCTCGGCACGGGGATCGGGGTCCTGGTTGCTGCGCGGCCAGGCAAGGTGAGCGAAGGGCTGCTCCTCGCCTTTTCCATCCTGGGCGCCTCGACCCCCGCCTTCTGGATTGGCATTCTGCTGCTGTACGTCTTCGTTGCGCGGCTGGGGTGGTTTCCGGCCGGCGGCACCGGCACCCCGAAGCACCTGGTCCTGCCGCTCATCACGCTCGCCGCGTCCGGGGTCGCCTACTACGCGCGGCTCGCCCACTCCGCCATGTCCGACACGCTGCGGGAGGACTTCATCCGCACTGCGAAGGCCAAGGGACTCTCGCCCACAGTCATCGTGATGCGCCACGCGCTGCGGAATGCGCTGCTGCCGCTCGTGACCATTGCAGGGGCGGACCTGGCGGCGCTGCTGGGGGGCGTGGTCTTCACGGAGAGCGTCTTCGCATGGAACGGGTTGGGTCAGCTTGCCGTGGAGGCGGTGGCCGGCCTGGACATCCCCGTCATCATGGGCGTGGTCCTCGTCTCCGGCGTTCTGGTGGTCGCGGCCAACCTGGTCGTCGACCTGATCTACCCGATCATCGACCCCCGGATCCGTAGCGGTACCTGACAGGCTCGTCAATTTCGGATTTCGGATTTCGAGTTTCGGATTGGAGTTCGGGTTGATTGGAGGCTGGCTGTTGTCCCATCTCCCCCTCGCTCCCTCGCCCCCTCGCTCCCTCTCTCTGCGCAACCCGGCCAGGGTTTCCGCTTCGTTTGGCGCGCTTCTCCTGGTACATCGCGGAGTCCGCAAGGGCCAGCGCATCGTCCGCCTCAGGCGTCACCTCTTGGATTCCCACGCTGGCCCGCACCGGGAACGGGAAGATGTCGAGGGAGTTAAGCCGTGCGAGGCGCTCCTTCAGCCGTGCGGCAACCACTTCGGCCTGGGTTCGGTCGGTGTCCGGCATCAAGATCACGAACTCGTCCCCTCCGAAGCGGACAGGAACATCACCGCTGCGAAGATCCTGGAGCAGGCGGCCGAACATCCGAAGCACCTCGTCGCCCGCGCGGTGCCCCCAGGTGTCGTTGATTCCCTTCAGTCCGTCCACATCGATCATCACCAGCGTCAGCTTGCCGTGCCCGCGCCGCATCCGTCCCACGGCACGCTCGTAGTGGTCCTCGAACAGTCGCCGCGTGCCGAGGCCGGTCAGGGCGTCGGTGCGCGCTTCCGCCAGCAATGACTTCAGCGACGCGGAATGGAGCAGCCAGGTTCGGACGAAGGTGGCGGCGAGCCGGAACCCTTCCCGCGCCTCCGCAGAGAGGAAGCGCCCGCGGGCGTAGACCCCCACCAGGACCGCATCCAGCTTCCCCGGTGCCCGCAGAGGGAGCGCCACCGCCGATTCGGCCCGTTTTGGCCCCAGGATGCCCTTCAGGTACGCGCGCTCACCCTCCTGGAGCCGCAGCTTCCCATCCAGGCGGCGCAGCGCAAGCGGGTGCTTTTCCGTGTGCGTCAACCCACGTTCCGCAAGCCAGGCGGCCGTAGCGCCCCAGTTCCCTGCGACGTAGTACTCTCCCGAGCTGTCGGCGACCTGGATGAGGACCGCCTGGCAGTCCAGCAGCACGGCAATCTGGCGGCAGGCAACGTCCAGCGTCTCCACCCCGTGGCGGGACTCTCGGAGCGTGTGCGCGAGATCGTGGAGGGCCTGCAGCACCCGCCGGTGCCTCACGCGCTCGATCCAGTGGAGCGCTGCGTTGAGCGCCACTCCCAGTGCGGCGGCTCCAGCGAGTCCTGCCCGTGTCGGCCCGTCCGAGGGCAGCGAGGCGGGCGCAAGAAACATCACCCCAGCCGCTCCGAAGGCGGAGAGCAGGAGGAAGTGTGTCAGGAACCGCAAACGGGGGAGAGAAGCCACGGCGAATGAGTGGGACGGGAGACGCCTGCCTCGATTATCGGGCGCGCCGCCCTGAGTTTGTAGGGAAACCTACTACGATGTGGAATTAGCGCGTCTCACCGCAGCGAAGGAGAGCTGGCGTGCGCAAGTTACCCTTCATGAATACCAACACTCTGGACTTCCATCAATCTACCGGTGCCCCTTGAAACTCCCCACGGCAGATGATTCGGACATGCAACAAGCCCCTCACTCAGTCGCCCCCAGTCATCCTTGGCTACCGGTTCTCGGCGGCGGTAGACTAGATTGTCACGCGCCGAGAGCATCCTCCAGTAGCGCCGTGAGGAGACCCTGATGCCGCAGATGCTTGGACCCCTCGCGGGTGCGCCGGAGCCTCCACCCAACCCTGTCCGGTGGCAGCGGACCCAGTGTGAGGCTATCCGGGAAGCCGGCGTCCTCACGGGACGCTATGAGCTCATCGACGGGGTGATCGTCTCTAAAATGGGGCATACACCTCCCCACGCCGCCGCGATTGGGCTGTTTCTGGAGTGGCTCGCCGCGACCTTTGGAATCCAGTTCGTCCGCGTGCAGTTGACGATCGACGTCGGCGCGGCCAATCCGGACTACAACGAGCCGGAGCCGGACCTGGCCGTATCGCGGCATCCGGTGGCGGCCTACTCGCAGCGCCACCCCGGCCCGGATGATCTGCTGCTGGTGGTCGAAGTGTCGGACAGCACGCTACGGTTCGATCGGATGACGAAGGCTTCGCTTTATGCGCTGGCCGGCATCGAGGAGTACTGGGTGCTGGACTTGACCGGTCGGCGGCTCCTGGCGCACCGCCGGCCCGCTCCCGACGGCTACCAGGAGATCACCGCGTACGGAGCGGACGAGAGCATCGCGCCAGCGGCTCGGCCTGAGGCATTCGTACGGGTCAGTGATCTGCTGCCTTAGTCTCGCACCGTCCGCCTGACTACGCGGTTAAGCCTGTCGAGCGACCATCGCGGCGATCCAGGTCGGCGCGAACGGCGAGGTGCAGCCCTTGGAGCAGGGGTAGTCGCGGTAGATGCCCAGCCGTTCTCCGATATCGGTGGCACGCTGCCGATGCTCCGCGAAGTGAATGCCGATCTCGGCCAGGCAGAAGTTCATCGTCCACTGGGCCGGGGCGGGCGCATCGGCCATCTCCCGCTCGATCCGGTCCAGCAACGCGCCCAGATCAAGTCCCTCCGGACTCTTGACAATGCGCTCCGCCGTCAAGCTCCACCCGGCGCGCGCCAGCATCGGGTGCGCCTGCTCCATCCACTGCAGGCGCATCGCTTCTTTGCCTGGGTGCTGCTTGATGAGGCGCGTCATCAGCCAATCCGCCAACTGCCAGTAGGTAGGGGTGACCGAAGTAACCATGCCTTCCAACTCGTCCTCGGAGACTTGCTTTGGCTTCATGATCAGCGTGGCCAGAAGCATTGCTTCCCCGTTGCCGCTCGCCCAGAGTTCCCGGCCCAGTTCGTGGTTGGACTTGATCGACTTCGCCATCACGCGGATGTCACTCATGTTCACGCCGAACTGGTTCTCCGGAGCGCCGCGCTGGATGTTCAACTCACGCACCCTGGCATTGCCGCGGCTCTCCAGCGCTTTCAGTGCCTCGTCCACGGTCTTGATGGGCAACGCTTCGCTCATTTAGATAGTCCTTGGGCCGGTCCGATCTCAGGTGGCGGGAGCTACTGGGCCCATACGATGCCGCAGGTTCAGTGCCTGCGACCGCCATCCCACGCTCCCTTCCTTACTTGAAGAGGACTTCCATTCATCCCTCTCGTGAGACCGGTCGCGAAGTAGGGACATGAGCCGCCTCGGCAATGCGAGGGCGGAAGCGCAGACGCAGTCAATCGATGCGAGCCCCGCAGCCGGCTCCAATCAAGTGTTGCCGGTTCCCCGGCGCCATAGCTAACATCACGGCATGAACCGTCGCCAACTCCTTGGTCTTGCCGCCGCCTACCCACTGGCCGCTGAAGTCAGTGTCGCCGAGGAGAGGCCGATGCGGACGCTCTGGGTAGGCGGGAGCAACAGCTACGTTCACGACCTGCCGCTACAGACGGTCCAGGCCGTCTCCGATGCCGGCGCCCGGACCCTTACGGCCGATCTGGCGGGCCGAGCACAGGGGGACCTTCACGCCTTCCTGCGTGCCGGTTTCAGCAGCTACCAGTACGGTGTCCCGAAAGGGCAGTCTCTGCTAGACCGCATCCTCGACGGCCGCTACGACCGTGTGGTCCTGGACGTCAATCCGGTTTTGGCGGCCGGCAAGGAAGGCGCGGAGTACCTTGCGGCGGTGGCGACGCTCTGCAAGGCAGCCCGGAACTCCGGTGGCGAACCGGTGTTCTTTGAAGCGGGCCACGCATCGTCTGAAGCAGGTCGAAAGCAGATCCTGGTCGCAGCGCGGAACCTGGGCGTAACGCGCTATGCCCCATGCGCTCGGGCATTGCAACTGGCCCGCAAGGAGAAGCCCGGTCTTGCCCTTGCCAACCCGGACGACCCCGCCGAGCCTTCTCTCTCGGGCCTCTTTCTGAACGTTTGCTGCCTTTCTGCTGCGCTGCTGGGCAAGGAGCCGGAGCGAATGCCGCGAACGCTGCGCGTGTGGCGTCCCGTTAAGGACGAGCGGCGCGGCGAGATCGAGGGTCGCCTGCAGGGCAGCCCGCCGGAGAGCCCCTACCTGCGCGCGCTCCCCCTCTGGCTGCAGGTCAACTCCGAGGCGGCGGAATCGGAGACGCTCGATGAGCCGACCGCCACCTTCCTGCAGCGCATCGCGAGAGATGCGCTACAGGAGACGCGGTCGGCGCACGCACCGTGATCTCACCCACCAGCGGAGGACGGTGAGGGAGTTGCGCGGGAAAGTGATCGGGCCTGTCAGCCTCACGCGGTCCCAATCGATCCCTGGTGTGAAGACACCTCTCGCCCGCAACCCACCGCCATCATTCCGGACGGTTCTCGAACGTAATGTTGCCCTACCGGAATCCAGCCGAACCCGACCCGCATGTGCTCCCCGTCGGGATTGGGCCATGCGACACCCATTGGACGCCCAAAGCGCTCGTTTCCTGGACCCCCGAAGGGCAGTCGACTATCGCGCCACGGCGTGCATTCCCGGCCCTTCGCCCACGGCGCTACTCGCCGACTTCCGCTCCGTTGCCATTCGCAAAGCCGTAGTTGCTCCGATGGCACCCTACACGTTGATTACCGTAGCTGCACGCAGGTGTGTTGCGGAGTCGGTATCGGGTCGGATGCGCGGACCTGGAGTAGGATTAGCAGGGGTCAGATGCGCCCCTTGCGCCGTCCGCCTCCACCCATGCCCCAGACCCCTCCCGCACCCACTGATCCCATCTCGGCCGCGTCGTCTGCCGCACGCCCGACTCCGGCCCCGACTCCGAACCCGACTCCGGCCCCGACTCCGGCGGTCAATCGGTGGTGGATTCTGACTGCCATCGCCCTCGGGACGTTCCTCTCGGCGCGGGACGGAAGCGTGGTTAACACCGTTCAGCCGGTGCTGGTCCGGGAGCTCCACAGCGACGTCTCGACCATCCAGTGGGTGCTGACCATCTACCTGCTGGTGGTGAGCGGTCTCCAGCTCACCTTCGGGCGGGTCGGGGACATGCGGGGGCACAAGCGGGTCTTCGTGACCGGCCTGATCACCTTCATGGCGGCCTCGGCGCTCTGCGGGATCGCGGGGAGTCCGTGGGTGCTCATCTTCGCCCGCGCCATCCAGGCCATCGGCGCGGCGATGCTCTTCGCGTGCGGCCCCGCCATCCTCTCCCAGAATTTCCCGCCGGAGATGCGCGGCCAGGCCCTCGGCGTCCAACTCACCATGACCTACGTCGGTCTCACCATGGGGCCGCTCACAGGCGGCTGGATGTCGGACCGCTTCGGGTGGCAGTCCGTTTTCCTGGTGAACGTGCCACTGAGCATCCCGGTCCTGCTGCTCGCCCTCCGGTACATCCCAGCCGACCGCCCCGGCGTCGCGAAGAAGTTTGACGTGCTCGGTGCAACGCTTTTCATCGTGGGGCTGGTCGCCTTCCTGACCGGCCTCAACCGTGGCTCCACGTGGGGATGGACCAATCCGGTGATCCTTCTGCTCATCGGGGTGGGCGTGGCGGCACTGGCGGCGTTCATGGTCGTCGAGAACCGCGTGCCGGAACCGATGCTCGATATGGGGCTGATGCGCAACCGCCTCTTCAGCCTCGCTGGCCTAAGCGCGTTGCTCTGCTACGTCGGCCTCTACGCCACCCTTTTCCTGGTGCCGTTCTACTACATGCAGGGTCGCCAGATGAGCGCCACCCACGCCGGCCTGGTGCTGGCGTCGCAGCCGCTTGCTATGGCGCTGATCACTTTTGTGAGTGGGGCGATCTCGGACAAGATCGGCACCAAGTGGCCCACCACCCTCGGGATGGTGCTGATGGCGGTCGGCCTCTTCCTCCTCGCCGGGGTGAACCGAACCAGCTCGGACTTCCAGGTGATCGTCGGGCTGGTGATCGCGGGCCTGGGGACGGGGATGTTCGTCTCGCCGAACAACAGCGCGATGCTCGGCTCCGCGCCCAAGGAGCGGCGGGGGATCGCTTCCGGGATCATGGCGACCGCTCGCAGCGTCGGCATGGTCCTCGGCTTCGCGATGGCCGGCGCGATCTACACCAGTGTCGTCGCCACCCAGGGCAAGACCCCGGAAGGTGCCATTGCCGGCGTTCAGGCCGGCTTCATCGGCACGGCGATTGTCGCCATTCTGGGGGCTCTCGCCGCCTGGGTGCGGGAGCCTGCGCGCAAGGCGGCAGTATGATTACCCAGCCGCGCCAACCCGCCGCTCCGGTCATCATCGACACCGATCCCGGCGTGGACGACGCGCTTGCACTGCTGCTGGCCGCCGCGTCTCCAGAGCTGGAGGTGCTGGCGATCACCACGGTGGGAGGCAACACTGGCCTGGATCGGGTGACGGACAATGCCCGGCGGGTGGTCGCCGTCGCCTGGGAAGGCCGCCCCTTCCCCCCGATCTTCCGGGGTTCCGGCGGCAATGCGGACACCGCCGAGGAGGTCCACGGCATCGACGGGTTGGGTGGCGTCTCCCTCCTGCGTGCTCGGAGCGGCGAAGAGCATTTCCCGCCCGCTGCTCCCGTAGAGGACGAAAGCGCCTTCGATGCGATTCCCCGCCTGGCGCGGTCCCGCCCCGGCGAAGTCACGCTGGTCACGCTCGGCCCGCTCTCCAACGTCGCTGCTGCGCTGGAGCGGGATCCGGTAGGGATGCGGCAGCTCCGACGGATCATCGTTATGGGTGGGGCGTTCCGCGAGTCGGGCAACATTACCCCCTATGCGGAGTTCAACATCTACGTCGACCCGGAAGCCGCTCAGACTGTCTGCGACAGCGGCATCCCGATCCTCTGGGTGCCGACCGACGTCACCCATCGCTGCATCCTTCGACCTGTGGACCTTAACCCCCTGCCCCCTTCCCGTCGGGAGCAGTTTCTCCGCACCATCCTCCCCGCCAACTTCGACTTCCACTTCCGCTGCGCCGGCGAGCAGGCGACCTTCATGCACGACCCCCTGGCCCTCGCCGTGGCCATCTGGCCGGACCTGGTCCGCACCCGCTCACTTCGCGTGGACATCGAGACGAAGGGTGCGTTCACCCGCGGAATGACCGTTGCTGACTTCCGTGGCTACCGCTTCCTGTCGCCACTGAAACCCAATGCGGAGGTCGCTCTAGCAGTGGATGCGGCCCTCTTCATGCGGCGCTACCTGGAACGGATGGGAACACCCTGAGCGAGCGCTCTACGGCGGGAGCAACCAACCTTTGGAAATTCGTGACCGGTCATTCGAAGGTGGATTGCGAGTCGCGGGCGTGGGTAGCGTGGGTCTCACTCCAGCTGATATTATCGAACGCAGCGCGGAGGCTGCTAGCAATGGGCCGTAGCCGATGACCGGTCACCACCATCACGCATAGCAGTTTCGGTAGACCGTGCTCCCGTTGGACAGGGTCGTCCCCAGGCGGCTACCGCAATCGAAAGTCACCGTATCCGCCGGGGTCTGCGGGCCACCAAGCCTTCACCGTGATCGAACGCAGCGCAAGGCTGCTGGCTATGGTTCTGGGGGCGAATGACCGGCGGTAGGGGGTGGGCGGCAGCCCGAGGCACCGCCCACCCTGTCATCCGTTGCTCCGGGTTACGGCCGTCAGGCGGCCATGCCGTTACCTGGACTTGAAGGTTTCCAGCGCCTTCCCGGTCCCCTTCGAGATTGAGTAGCTCTGGCCGTCCGGCATCACTGTTGCCTTCAGGTACTCACCCGCGCACTTCTCTTCCAGGTTGGCGATGCGCTCCCGGTTGGTGTTCTCATCCGCGCTGTTGCCCACTGCGTAGTGAACCTGGTAGAGCGCCTTCACGGAGGGGGCGCTCTTGACCATCCGCACCACGGAGGGGGAGGCTCCCTTACGCGCGCCGTTGGTCATCACCGCGCAGACGGGGCGGGTGGCCTCGGCCAGCGCGGGGTTGCCGCTCGCCTGCCAGCCGTGGTGCGTCACCTGCCAGAGATCGACCTGACCGACCCGGTTCTTTGGGCAGGCGAGCTTATGCTCGATCGGCCAGGTGAGGTCCCCGAGGTTCATGAACCCGAACTTCCCCTGCGAGATCACCATGCCGAGGGAGAGCTTGTTGTCGCTCTCGTCCGGCGCGGGCGGGGCACCATGGCGGTCGCACTGGCCGGGGATCTCCCGTTCTCCCTCGCCCAGCACCTTGCCCTGGCCGGAGATGACCTTCAGCTTCACCGGCACTCCCCCCACCTGGCTGAGCGGGATCTCGTCGCCCGGCTTCAGCGTGCGGCTCTTCCCGCCGGTCGCCTGCTTGTACGCGGCGATCAGTTCGGCAAAGTCGCCGGCCCCGTCGGTGGCCTGGGCGGGGATGCCCCGGTCCCAGTAGTTGCGGATCGGCACCAGCTTAGCCAGGTCCGCGACGCCGCCATAGTGATCCGTGTGCCAATGGGTGGTGATCAGGTGGTCGATATGGTCCAGACCGGCCACGTAGCGGACCACGCTCTCAATCCGCTTAGGG
>JANPLG010000241.1:0-8312 GCA_031426395.1 Actinomycetes bacterium | reverse complement strand
CCACCGCGGTGCTCTCCCAGGTGGGCGATATCTGCGTGGAGGTGCTTTCGCCGTTTGAAGTCTTCCCGGATCCCAGCGCCAAGCAGTGGGGCCACGTCTCCTGGGTCATCCTGGCCCGGCGGAAGAGCCTGGAGTGGATCCAGGATACCTTCCCGCAGAGGGGTGGCGAGGTGACCCCGGACGAAGGCGACACGGGAGACCTCCTGCAGTCGCTGATTCCCGGCACGGCCACCAGCTCCGGACTGAGCCAGGAGAGCATTCCCCAGGAAGAGGGCTGCGCGACCGTCTACACGTACTACGAGGCACCCTCCAAGCGGTTTCCGCAGGGGCGCCATGCCTTCGTGGCAGGCGAGATACTGCTCTGGCGCCGGGACAAGCTGCCGTTGGAGCATGAAGAGATCCCGGTGGAGATGGTGGCCTATCGGTGGGTGCCGGAGTGCCTCTGGCCGTCCGGCCTGATGGAGCACCTCCTGGGGATGCAGAGGGAGCTGAACCGCTCCCAGAGCAACCTCCTGGAGATGCTGCGGCTGTGGAGGGCGCCCAAGTGGCTGCTTCCGCGCCGGGCCAAAGTGGATCCGCGGGCGATCAAGAATGAGCCGAACGAGGTGATCGAGTTTGACGATCACGGCGGCACATGCCGCGGCCCACGGGTGGAGAGTCCGCCCAGCCTGCCCGGATGGGTGGAGAACCTCCCGATCGCGCTGCGGAACAGTATCCAGCAGGTGTCCGGCCTCCACGAAGTGAGCCACGCCCGCGCACCCGCCGGCATCCGTTCCGGCGTGGCTATCGGCCTCCTGCAGGAGCAGGACGACAGCCGGCTTCACGTGCCTTCGATGCTCGGCAAGGACGCGCTGCAGGCCGTGTCGCGCCGAGTGCTGGTCACGATGGTGGCGCGCTACCAGGAGAGCCGGCTGATCGCCACTTTCGGCAAGGACCGGGAGCGCCAGGTGACCGCCCTGGTGGGCGCGGACATCGGTGACCGGGATGTGATGGTGGATACCAGCGAGGGAATCGCGGACACCGACAACGCGAAGCGGCAGAGGTTCATGGACTACCTCTCGGCGGGGGTCTTCCAGATCCCGCTCGCAATGCAGCTTGAATTCTTCCGGGAGCTGAACGAACTGTGGATCGTCGAGGCGATCCAGCGCGGCACTCCTCAACCCCCTGCTCCGGGCCCCACTCCACCAGGTGCGCTTCCCGTCGATCCGAGCGCGGATCCGGCTCTGGCTGCCCTGGCGGGAGCTGCTGGACCGGCGGCACTCCCAGGCCCGCAGTTGGGACCTGATGCACTCGCCCTGGCCCTGGCCGGCGCAGAGTAGAACCGATTCTAGCCAGGCGGGAGCGGTATCCCGTCAACGCAGCGTAGGCGCCTTCCGGTCAATCGGCAATCCGGCCGATCTGGGGGCGCCTTGTTGCAGAGGAGCGTATGGACCCAATCACAGAGCCAACGTCAGGCGGCGCCGGAGTTACCAGCGCGGCGGCATCGGAACCCGCCTCCAGTGGTGGATCCCTGGACCTGTCCAGCGACCGGATGGCACTGCTGTCCGAGTGGGCTGACAGGCAAGAAGCCGGCACTCCCCCGGCGAATCCGGACCCGAGCACACCGGCCCAGCCGGCAGCCGGCACTGAACCGCAAGCAGCCACGGGGAGCGAGATCCCCGGCGGGCAAGTGCTGGAGCCGAAGCAGAACCCGGTGCCCTATGACCGCTTCAAGCAGGTGGTGGATGAGCGCAACAACCTTCGGGAGTTTGAGCCATTCATCCAGGCTTGCAAGACGGCGGGATTGACGCAGGAGCAGGCGATGCAGCGGCTGATGGGGATTTCCCCGGCGCCGGCCGCACCCGCAACTCCGGCGGCACAGGATCCCGCCCAGTCCGCCCAATCCGGCCAATCCGGCCAATCGGCCGACGACCGCTATCACGCGTGGCTGACGGGCCGGGGGATTGATCCCCTGGACCTGGACGACGCCTCGTACGACCTCCGCCGAACGCAGTTTGAGGCGCAGGACGCGCTGGATCAGCTCCGACAGGAGCGCCAGACGGCCGCGCAGCAGCGGCAGCAGGCGGCGGAAGAGCGAGACGCGGAGACGTTCCGCCAGACCGCGCAGTTGGATATGGCCAAGGCCGTCCAGCAGTATCCCGTCCTGGCCAACCCAGCGTTCCAGCGCGCGGTCTACGCGCAGTATGGCCTGGAGTTGGACAACGGCGGAACGCGCACCCTGGCGGAGATCGCGGCGGAGCAGGCGGCAGAGCTCAATGGGTTCCGGCAACGGGAGATCGACACTTACGCGCAGAAGAAGAGCGGCCACGCCGACACCCCGGTTGTCACCGGCGGCGGCGCGCCGGCCCCGGAGTCCCAGCCCAAGCTGGGAGACCTCTCGGCGACCCAGCGGCTGGATCGCATCCAGTCCTACATGGACGCCGCCCGCGGCTAGACCTCTCTTCCCTGCGCCCTGAATGGCCCCCTGATCTGTCCTCAGCAGGGGGCGAGGGCCACACCCGATGCCTACCGGTATTGGAGATCTCTCCGCGCTGGACGGTCTGTTCAAGGACGTCTACCAGCCCGGAATCACCAGTTGGGTTGAGCGGGACCTTCCCATGCTCAGCCGGATCGAGAAGGGCGACAGGCGGCACTTCGAGGGCCGGCGCGCCGTGATTGGCTTCAAGGAGGCCAACAACCAGAAGTTCGGCACCCGCGCGGAGAACACCGTTCTCCCGACCGCCGGCAAGTCGACTCCGGGCCAGATGTACCTCTCGATGGCGCACCACTACGCCATCCTGGGGCTCACCCGCCAGGTCGTCTCTCAGAGCGCATCCAACAAGGGCGCGTACATGAAGGCGGTCGATAACGAGGTCGAGAGCGCGCAGCAGACCATGAAGGAGGGCCTGGCCCGGCAGTACGTGTTTGGCGACGGCACCGGCTGGGTGGCACGCGTGAAGAGCCTTCCAGGCGGCGTCAGCCTGGCGATGTACACGCAGCCCACGGACGTGGGGTTTCCGGGTTCCCGGCTGCTTCGCGTGGGGATGGAGCTGGAAGCCTACGCGAGCACGGCGGCCGGCGCGACCCAGCGGGTGGGCACCTACACCGTGGTGACGGTGACCCCTGGCAGCGCCACCGTGGTCTTCGACGGCGTGACCAACGTCCAGGCCGGTGACTACCTCTTCCTCAAGGGGAGCTTCCGCACCGACGCCATGGGTCTGGGAGGCCTGATTGATGACGGCGGCCGGGTGGCCACGCTGCAGACGATGACCCGGAGCGCGAAGACGGGCCTCAATGCCAACGTGCTCACCAACTCCGGCACCCTGCGCGCCTGGTCCCCCACCCTGATGGATCAGCTCTGCGGCCGCTCCCGGCAGCTCACCGGCGCCGGCCGGCCGACGCTGCTGGCCAGCCGGATGGAGCTGCAGCAGAAGGCGGTGGACTACCTCCGCCGGGATAAGCGCTACGACCCGCAGACCGTGCAGTTCAATGGTGGCTACAAGGCCATTATGTGGTCCATGCCGGGGGCGGACGTGCCGTGGCTGGATGACTTCTACTGCCGTGACAACGAGATCGACGCCATCCACGAGCCCGATCTCATGCGCTACGTGCTGGAAGAGATCCAGTTCGACGACTGGACCGGTAGCCAGTGGATCGAGTCCTCGGACCGCACCCACAGCTACGAGTCCAGGCTGTTCACCTTCCAGAACCTTGGCCAGAGCCGGGGCAACTGGCACAGCCGACTGGAAGACCTTAGCTACACCCTCTAACGGGTGAGTGACCAAGCGGGGAGGGTCGGCCGGGGCAACCTGGCCGGCCCTCTTCTGCGTGGTCGGAAAGACGCACTGGCATGATCGCACTCAACAACATCGATCCGGCCCACGTGGTGGAGGGGATTGCGGCCGTCAACCCGGCTTCCATCGCCTCCGGAGCAATCGGCAACACCGACATCACGGGGATTCCCGGCCTCACCACCGATATGCGGGTCTTCGCCTGTCCGCAGGCGCAGCTCGGCGTGGGCCTGGTGCTCAACGGGGCCTGGTGCCCGGCTGACGGCACGCTCCGGATTGCTCTCTACAACCCCACCGGTGGCGCGGTGGATCTCGGATCGGTCAACTGGGCGTACTTCGCCTTCAAGCCGAGGACCTGATGAACGGCCTTCTACCAGCCTACCTGGACACCCGGGATTCTCTCGCCCAAATGGGCACCACGCGGGTGCGCTCTGTGGATCGGGAGCTGATCGTCGTCCTCAGTCGACGCAATCGGGAGGCGCCCCGATACGAGATCTGGGGGCCGTGCCTCCTCCGCGGGGGATGGGACATCATCGCGCCCGTGGTGGATGAGTACGGCAAGCCCTACCTCCCGCCCCACATTCCGTGGGAGCTGGTGATGGGGAACCTGATCGCGGCCCGGAACACCGGGGAGAACGCCGCTGACCGGTGCGCCGAGCACAATCAGCGGATCCGCGCCGGCCTCGCCCGCGATGCCAGCAACTTCCGCCAGGAAGCGGCGAGCTACTACGCGGAGGGGATCGCGCGCGGCGCCTACGGTGACGGCCGCTGGAGCCGAAAGGACATCTTCCGCGGCTTCCAGCAGGCGATGAGCGGGGGCTGGTAGGCGATGGCCGGGACTGATGGATGGACTGACCAATGACGACGTGGGGAACCTTCCTGGACCGCGCCAAGCGCCGCTACGCGCTGACCGCAGGGGTGGCCGACCCGCAGATGGGCAATGAGCTGTTTCTGGACGCCGCCAACGAGCGGATCCAGGAGCTGCTGGCAGGGACCGAGGGCGCGCGGGAGAGCTTCCAGGTGAACCTGCAGGCCACTCCCGTAGCGCTCTCCAACCGCGTCATCCGCATCATCGACCGGACGGTGCGGATCGATTACGACGGGGACGGCACCGCGGAACTGCAGCTCGATCGCATTGACGAGGATGAGCTGCGGGAAGCGGTCGGCGTGCTGGAACTGGAGCCGGTGGGCACGCCCAGCTACTTCTACGTTCAGCGGGGATCCGCCGCGGACGCGATGCAGAAGCTGGCCACCTGGCCCCGCAGCGACCGCGCGGTGACGAACGGAGTCCTGTTCGACGCGCGGTGCCACACGGCCGCTCTGGTGGACACCAACTCCACCCTGCCGCTCCAGCTTGGTGAGGAGCGGTTCCTGATTCCCGGCATCTGCCTGGCGCTGGCGGAGTATGAGCTGGCAGAAGGGCGGGATGCTCCCGTGGGCTACTGGGCGCGGGCCTGGGAGAAGGCCCTGACCGATTTCCAGGATGCGGTGGAGGAGAGCTTCAGAGGCAACCACCGGACCATCCACTATAGCGACGATTGATTCGGGCCGTGACCGGCCCATGGGCTGAGGAGTACGACTGATGAACGGCTATGCCTTCGTGACCAACCTGTCCGACCGTGAGCGGATCGTTCCGTGGGACGGCGTGGACTACGTCCTGCCCGCTTCAGCGCAGCAGGCTCTCTTTCCGGAGGACGTGGCGCGCCAGTTCGCGGTGCGCTGCAACCAGGATGCCACCCAGCTAGGGGTGACGGTGGAGGCCTACCACGGCAGCGTGGCGTTGGTGCCGAAGGGCCACTTCCAGGACCCGGTGACGGGCCAGCGTTTCGACACGCTGGATGAACTCCTGGCCCACGCGCGCGCCCAGGGTGCTGCGGCTGCGGCGTCTATCGCTAGCCCTGGCGCCGGCAATGCGCCAGCGAATACCGATGCGGCCGGAGATCCAGGCAAGGACGGCGACGACACGGATACCGCCGCTGGCAATGCCCGCGCGCGGCTCCTCTCCCTCTCCCGCTCCGCACTGGAGTCGCTGGCCAAGCAGTATGGCTTGACCGGTCTCAGTGACCTGAACAAGGAAGAACTGGCGGACGCGATCCTCAAGGCGCAGGCAGCCGGCTGATCAGCCGGCCCCGAAAGCCATTCGATCAACTGAACGTTCGGTAGGGCCGCTCCGCAAGGGGCGGCCCTTTCCGATAAGGGGCCTTCCCTATGTGGTACCAGAACTCAACCGGCGCCGCCGCCACTGCGGTGACCCTGACCGAGGCAGGCAAGACGAACCAGCGGATCTCCGTTGCGGCTTACTCTGTCGTGCTCTCGGGCGCCGACCTCACCCAGGATGTGACGGTCCAGATCCTCGACGTCAACAACGCCGTGCTGTGGCGGGACATCCTGCCCAACGGCTCCGTCAAGGGCGACCGCTGCGCCTACAACTTCGGACTCAACGCGCCGCAGCTCCCCGAGGGCTCCTCCGCGCGACTGGTCTGCAGCCAGCCCAACGCCGGCTCCATCCTGACGTGCTCCATGCACGGCTACACGGACGGGAGGTAGGCGATGCGATTTCCCACCTGGTGGCCCTGGCGCGCGGCCGTGGCCGCTGAAGCGGAACCGCTGGCAGAGCCGGATATCCGGCCAGTGGAAGCGGAGCCGGATGTCCCGGTTCCGACCGTCACGGCATCCATGACCCTGCCCCTGGCGGCACCTTCCGGGACCGACCTGGCCAACGCCGCCGCGTCCGGATGGGCGGTCTACCGGCACGGCCTGACCGGTGCCCTGGTGCGCGGACGGCAGGAACCGGCGGGTGGCTGGATCACGGTCCACCACGAAGGTGGCGCCGACGAGCGCACCCGCTATCAGGCGGGCGACTACATCCTGAAACCCTTCGGCAACGCACCTCGCCGCGCGGTCGCCCAGGCAGAATTTGAGGCGCAGTTCGCGCCGGCGGAGGCCTGACCCGTGGCGCAAAACAACACCAACCGCCTGGCCTATCTGATGGCCACGGCGGCTTTCAACTGGGGCAGCCACACCATTCGGATGGGGCTGCTCAAATCGAGCTACACGCCCACGGCCGCCCAGATCCGCGCCTTGAATGTGGCGAACGATCTGACACCTGGCACGAACGAAATCAGCGTCTCCGGCTACGCGCGGCAGACGGTGGGGAGCAAGACTACCACCGAGGTGGATGCCAGCGACCGGGTTGAGCTGGACTGCGCGGACGTGACGTTCACCGCCCTGGTGGCCGGCCAGACGTTCGACAAGGTGTTCTTCATCAAGTTCGGCACCAACGACACCGACTCCGAGGTGCTGGGCGTCTACGATGTGACGGCCACCCCCACCAACGGCGGGGACGTGACGATCACGATTGACAGCACGGGCGCGATCCACGTGAGGACGGTCTAGGCATGGCTGACGCCAAACTCACCGCGCTGACCGAGGTGAGCGTTCCCGCCACCGAGGACCTGATCTACCTCGTGGACGATCCCTCGGGCACGCCCGTCTCGGCGAAGGTTTCCCTTGGACGGATGCTGGGGCTGCTGCCAGGGATCTGCCAGGGGCGGCTAACCACCGAGACGGGGGTGCCGATCAGCACCAGCGACCGCACGGCGCAGAGCACGCTCTACTTTACCCCCTACAACGGGAACGCGGTATCGCTCTACGACGGCACCCGCTGGAGGCTTTACTCGTTCACGGAGCGCAGCCTCGCCCTGTCGGGGCTGACCTCGGGCCTGAACTACGATGTGTTCCTGTATGACAACGCCGGCACGCTCACGCTGGAGCTGACGGCCTGGACCAACGACACCACGCGGGCGACCGCGCTCGTCCATCAGGATGGCGTCTACGTGCGGTCGGGAGCGGCCACGCGCCGCTACCTCGGCACGATCCGCTCCACCGCGGCCACCACCACCGAGGACAGCGACGCGAAGCGGTTCGTCTGGAACTACAGCAACCGCGTGGAGCGGCAGGCGCGTGGGGTCTCGGTGGCCGACGCCTACACCTGGAGCAGCCCCGGCTCGACATGGCGGGCGGTGCAGGGCGGCGTGGCCGAGTTCAAGCGGGAGTTCGTGATCGGGGTCTCGGAGGAGAAGGTCCGCGCGGTCTACGGCGGGGTCATCGTCTCCAACGACAACGCGCACTGGGCCATCGGCCTGGATGGCATCACCGTGGATTACGACAAGTGCAGCCCTTCCAGCCCTCCCTGGGGGGCGAACCTCTATAGCGGCGTTGAGACGTGGTTCGAGGGCTATCTGGCGGGCTACCACTACCTGCAGGCGCTGGAGTCCACCCGTGGGGCGACCACGCTGACGGCGTACGCCAACGGGCAGACCATCGCGAGCGGGGCCGCGCCCCGGCGAGCTTTCCTCACCGTGGAGTTCAAGGGCTGATGGTCAACATCGCAGGCACCATTCATGAAGTGATCGCGGCGGCGGGCATCCCGCTTGACGGCGTGGCCACCCAGGGGGCGGAGATCGAGCTGCGGTTCCGGCCCGAGGCGACCCCCGCGCAGCGGGCGCAGGCGCGGCAGATCGCGGACACGACCGACTGGAC
>JANPLG010000240.1:0-7549 GCA_031426395.1 Actinomycetes bacterium | reverse complement strand
CGAAGCGGCCGCCGTCGAGCTGCACCATGGGGCGAAGCTCCGGCGGGATCACGGGGACCGTGTCCAAGATCATCCACTCCGGGCGGGCCTTGCTCTTGATGAAGGCTTCCGTAATCTCCAGCCGCTTGATGGCGCGGAGCCGCTTGGGTCCCTGAGTCTGCGAAATCTCCTGGCGCAGTTCACGGGCGAGCTTCTCCAGGTCGATCTCGACCAGCAGCGCCTTGATGGCGGCAGCACCGAGACCCGCGCGGACCCATTGATCCGTGTCCTTCTGCAGCCGGCGCCCGAGGACTTCCAGCACCTTCTCGAGGGAACGGAACTGCTCTTCCGGGATGAGCTGGCGCTTGTCCACGCTTTCCAGAAGCTTCATGGCGTCATGAATCTCCTGGATGCGCTCCTTCAGGCTCCGCTCTTCCCGTTCCCGGACCTGGCGCTTTTCGACCTCGAACTTGGCCGTCAGGCGCTCGCGCTCCTTGACGATCTCCTCCGGGGTCGGCGGCTCCTTGGGGAGGGGCGTGATGCCCGCCAGTTCCATCTCTTCCTCGTCAAGCTCTTCCTCCTCCACCTCGGGGGGGTTGGAGTAGAGCTCGATGTCGTCCTCAAGGCGCTGGGCGTACTCGTCGTCGAGTCCGTCGACCATCTCCTTGGACTCGACCTCCATGCTCTCGATCTCGTGGATGACCGCGTCACGCGCGGCCTCCAGCTCCTCGTTGATCTTGCGCCGGTCCACGTGCGTGATCACGTAACTGGCGAAGTAGAGGACCTTCTCCAGGGGTCGAGGGCTGATATCGAGCAGCAGAGAGAGCGGGCTGGGCACGCTCTTGAGGTACCAGATGTGGCAGACGGGCGCCGCCAACTCAATGTGGCCCATGCGCTCGCGGCGAACCTTGCTGCGCGTGACTTCCACGCCGCAACGGTCGCAGATGATGCCCTTGAACTTGACCTTCTTGTAGCGGCCGCAGTGGCATTCCCAGTCCTTGACCGGTCCGAAGATCCGCTCGCAGAAAAGGCCGTCCCGCTCCGGCTTGAAGGTGCGGTAGTTGATTGTCTCCGGCTTCTTTACCTCGCCGTAAGACCAGTTCCGGATCTCCTCCGGGGAGGCAATACCAATCCGGATCGCTTCAAAGCTACTAACGTCAGCCATCTCTACTCCTTGGGCCATGCCCTCGGATGAAACTCGCCGCCGCGTGGACGGTGAGCCTCTCTTCTAAAGTCGGAATGCAAATCGTGGGCGGGCTGCTCCAGAGGGCGCGCTCCCGTAGCGCGCTACGTCAGCCCTTCAAACAACCGTTTGACCGGAAAGGCTAGGTCGGGAATGATGCCCTCGGCGGTCAGGTGGTCCGCCTCTCCCAACACCACCGGCTCTTCGCCGGACCGGTAGGCCGTCACCGTGTGCTTGCGCGGGTCCGCCACCCAGACCAACCGAACACCTGCCGCCAGGTAGCGCTGGACTTTCTCGGTGACGGCGGGGTTGTAGTCGTTCTTTGAACGGACCTCCGCCACCAGTGCCGGAACCGTGAGCAGGTAGCCTTCTGGAGAGAGCTTCAGCGGAAGCTGATCGTTGGTCAGGAAGGCGACGTCAGCACCGAAGCAGCTTTGCGGCTCCTCCAACTGGATGACGATGCCCGCCTCGCCACCGGTCACCCGACCGTGCCCAGCCCACTGGCCGAAGTTCACCAGGACCGCTCCCAGGGTCATCTCCACGGAGCCGTGCGTAAAGCCAGGGGGCGACATCTGCTTGATCTCTCCGTCCCAAAGCTCCCAGTGCACGGGACCCGAAGGAAGCTGGTCCGGAAGCGCGGCAAGATCCTCCACCGTGCGGAAGTGCCGAGGCTCGTCCTCGCGACCATTGAGGCGCGGCTGCTGTTCCTGTTCCAGGTTGTGCGCGTTCTCGAGGGTCAGTGTCATCGTGGGTGCCGTTGGTGAGAGGTTGTGCGGGCGGGCGAACCAAGGTCCGCCCACCCGCCCGTTGCTAGGCTTAGTTTGGTTAGGCTTCCAGGCCTTGCTCCTCAGGTGAGAGAGGCATCGGGTTGGGGTCCATGATGCGGCGGATCTGCCGTCGCCGCGCCGCTTCCGCTCCTTCGCCGAAGTCCTCGTCCTGATCACGCAGGTCGATGCCGTTCCCTTCCCGGTCTTCCACCGTCACCTTGAGGCCCAAGGACTGGAGCTCGTTCACCAGGATCCGGAAGCTCTCCGGGATACCGGGCGCGGTAATGGTGTCACCCTTAACGATCGCCTCGTAGGTCTTCACCCGGCCGAGAACGTCGTCGCTCTTGATGGTGAGGATCTCCTGCAGCGTGTAGGCCGCTCCGTAGGCTTCCAGCGCCCAGACTTCCATCTCTCCGAAGCGCTGGCCGCCGAACTGCGCCTTTCCACCCAGCGGCTGCTGCGTGACGAGGGAGTAGGGACCGGTGCTCCGGGCGTGGATCTTATCGTCCACAAGGTGAGCGAGCTTCAGCATGTAGATGAGGCCGATGGTGACGGGCATTTCGTAGAACTCGCCCGACTTCCCATCCCGAAGCGCCATCTTGCCTTCTTTTTCCAGGAAGCCGACGCGGGCGTTGACGTTCAGCCGCACCTGCTCCAGGACCGCCTGCGGGGCGACGGCCTCCAGGACTTCCGGCTCCAGAACTTCCGGCTCGTCCTCCGCATCACCCTCCTCGACCGGGACGGCCTGCCGCTCGATGACCAGAGCCTCGCCGCCCTCAATGGGCGTCACGGCGATGCGGCGACCGATCCGGTACAGATCCTCGGCGGGAAGCGCGTTGATGGCGGCTTCCACCTCGGCCAGAAGCGGGTCGTAGCCGTCATCCGGTGATCCCTTGATCTTGAGCTTCAACTCGGTGGTGGCATACTCCAGGAGCTTGTGCGCCCGCAGCCGGTCACCCAGCTTCTGCATCTCACGGATGATGTCCGCTTCCTTGCGCCCCTGGAAAATCGGGTTGTCGAAGCGCTCGCCGGTGTAGTAACTCACCAGACCGAGGTGGGTCTCCAGGATCTGCCCGATGTTCATCCGGCTCGGCACCCCAAGCGGGTTGAGCACGATGTCCACGGGCGTGCCGTCCGGCAGGAACGGCATGTCTTCCTGCGGCACGATGCGGGAGATGACACCCTTGTTTCCGTGCCTTCCGGCCATCTTGTCGCCTTCCATCAGCTTCCGCTTCTGGGCGATGTAGACGCGGACCAGCATGTTGACGCCAGCGGGAAGCTCATCGGCCTGGATTCGCTCCAGGTCGCCGCCGCACTCGTACTTCTGGCAGACCGCAGTGTCCGGCTTCTTGCTGAAGTCGTACACGGTCTGGCAGCCAGCGCAGCGGTACTTGAAGCGGCTGAACCGCTTGATGTCGATGATCTTGCCCTTCTCACCGTGCGGCAGGCGCAGGGAGACGTCGCGGGTCTCTTCCGCCTTCTTTCCGAAGATGGCGATGACCAGCCGTTCCTCGGGCGTGAGCTCACCCTGGCCCTTGGGCGCCACCTTGCCGACGAGGATATCCTCGGCCCGGACCTCGGCGCCGATGCGGATGATGCCGTCCTCATCCAGATCCTTCAGAGCGTCCTCCGAGACGTTGGGGATGTCCCGGGTGATCTCTTCCGGTCCCAGCTTGGTATCGCGGGCCTCGGTCTCGTACTTCTCGATGTGGATGGAGGTATAGACGTCATCCTTCACCAGCCGCTCCGAGACCATGATGGCGTCTTCGTAGTTGTAGCCGGTGGCGGTCACGAAAGCGACCAGCACGTTCTGCCCGAGGGCCAGGCGGCCGCCGCGCATGCTGGGCCCGTCCGCGATGACGTCGCCCTTCTTCACGCGCTGACCCTTCTTGACGATGGGGCGCTGCGTGATGCAGGTGGCGTTGTTGGAACGGAGCATGTTGAGCAGCCGGTAGACGTCGCGGTAGGGCTTGCCCTGCTCGTCCTTATCCCGGGTCTCGATCACAATCCGCTCCGCGGTCACGTAGATGATGCGGCCGTCACGGCGGCAAAGCACCGCGGAACCGGAGTCCGCCGCGACCTTGCCTTCCACGCCGGTGCCGCAGACGGGCACCTGCGGGCGGAGCGTGGGCACCGCCTGCCGCTGCATGTTGGAGCCCATCAGGGCGCGGTTGGCGTCGTCGTTCTCCAGGAACGGGATGAGCGCCGTGGCCGGGGAGACAATCTGCATCGGCATGACGTCGATGTAGTCCACGTCCTTCGGCTGCACCGTGGGGAACGTTCCCCGGTGGCGGCAGACGATGGCCTGGGTGATCTTCCCGTTCGCGTCCACCGGCGTGCTGGCAGGCGCGAGGCGGAACCGATCCTCCTCGTCAGCCGTGATGTAGTCGACCTGCTCCGTGACCACGCCGTCCACGACCTTGCGATAGGGCGCCAGGAGGAATCCGAACTCATCGATCCGTCCGGAGATCGCGAGTGATCCGATCAGACCGATGTTCGGGCCTTCAGGCGTCTCGATGGGGCAGACGCGGCTGTAGTGGCTGTGGTGGACGTCGCGGACTTCCAGCTTGGCGCTCTGGCGGGAAAGACCGCCCGGTCCGAGCGCGGAGAGGCGCCGCTTGTGGGTCAGTTCCGCCAGCGGGTTGGTCTGGTCCATGAACTGGCTGAGCTGGGAGCTACCGAAGAAGCTCTTGATGCTCGCGCTGATCGGCTTCACCGAGAGGACCACCTGCGGCACCACGTTCTCGGCATCCGCAGCGGTCATCCGCTCCCGGGCGACCTTCTCCATACGGAGGAAGCCGAGCCGCATCTGATTCTGGAGAAGCTCCCCAACGGAGCGGACGCGCTTGTTCTCAAGGTGATCGATGTCGTCGCGGGTGTGGATGCCCTCCGCGAAGTCGATGATGTACTTGATGGTGGCGATCAGGTCCGCCTGGGTCACGCTGCGCGTGTTGCGGTGCCCAATCCCCAGCTTCGCCATCAGCTCTGGGCGGTCGTCCATCGGCAGGTTGAGGCCCAGCCGCTTGTTCATCTTGTAGCGGCCCACGCGCGCCATGTCGTAGCGGCGGAGGTCGTAGAAGATGCTGGAGAGCAGGCCGCGCGCGCTTTCAGCCGTGGCGGGGTCGCCGGGGCGGATCGTCTTGTAGATGTCGGAGAGGGCGTCTTCCTGATCGTGAATGTTGCCTTCCGCCTCAACGGTTGCCTCGACGTACTTGTTCGGCCGCAGCAGGGTGATGTCCGGCAGCGCCATGCGCTCGATCTTCTTCGAGTTCTCTTGGTTGATTTTCTGCCCCGCGCGGACGAGCGGCTTGCCCGTCTTGGGGTCGATGATGTCCTCGACCGACCGGCGGTTGTAGATCTTCTCCCACTCCGGGTTCTCGAGGGTCTCTTCCTCGCCGAAGAGGCGGAGGATGTCTACGGTGGTGCTGGCCGGGATCGGCTTCACCAGGACTTCCACGCTGGCCACGCCGGTTGCGACGATGCGGGCCTGCGCGGCTTCGCTGACCTCGTCGCCCGCTTCCACCAAGATCTCACCGGTGGCCTGGTCAACCACGGACGCCGCCGCGATCCGCCCGGCCGTCTCCGCCGCAGCGATGAACTCGTAGCCGAAGTTGGAGGCCTGCTCGAACGCGCCCAGGGCCCGGACCAAGGTGGTCAGCGGGAACTTGCGGGTCTGGCCCACGCGGACGGTGATGACATCGTTGGCATCCGTCTCGATCTCGAGCCATGCGCCTTCCGCCGGGATCATCGTGGCGGTGTAAAGGATTCCGCCCGAAAGGTTGATGTTGTCGTTGAAGTAGACTCCGGGCGAGCGGGCGAGCTGGGAGACGACGACGCGATCCACGCCGTTCACCACGAAGGTGCCGCGGTCCGTCATGATCGGGAGGTCACCGAGGTAGACCTCCGTCTCCTGCATGTCTCCGCTGGGCGTCTTGAGGACCACGCGGGCCTTGATCGGCCGCTCGTAGGTCATGTCGCGGTCGCGGCACTCCTCAACGCTGTACTTTTCCTTGTCCAGGTAGAAGTCCACGAGCTCCAGCGAGAGGTTGCCCGTGAAGTCCTCGATGGGGGAGAAGTTGTAGAAGAGTTCGCGAAGACCCCGGTCCAGGAACCACTGGAACGAGTTCAACTGGATCTCTACGAGGTTGGGGAGGCGCTCCAGCTCAGGCTGCCGGGTGCTCTGCATGTTCGGCCTGTCTCCTTCGGGGGAATAGTTCCACCGGTGCTGCTTCCCTGGAAGCTCCATCCGCGCCCGGGGTGCCGGAAGCGGATTAGGTTGCGTCAAGAAGGACCACCGGGCGACCGGTAGCGCGTCTTCACGCGATGTGCTGCGACTGAGTGTCCGGTTCTGCCAGGGTCGGCCCGGACGGCCGCGGTGTGGAATTCTGCTGCTCCCGCCCTCCCGGCGCGTGTGCGCGGCAGGATGGGTCAGGTGACGCAAGACGCAAGTGTACCAGGGCGGGAGTGCCTGGTCAAGGAAATGCGCCGCTTACTGGGGGCGCCGAACGGAAGTCATCCGGAAGTCACCCGGGTCCGGGCGGCGGTGAGGAGACCGCGAGTATCGCCGTGGGGGACGATGGGACGATTTCCACTACGGAAGGATGGGCGGTCTGTCGAAGAAGGACGAGTGCCATGGGTTCCTTTTCCGTGGGAAGCGGCAGCCTAATCTGAAGACCTCGCCACTGCCATCCATGGATCATGGGTGGCGGGGGGCTCCGGTTCGGTTCAGGGTGCCCAACCTCGCGTCGCGCTTGCCGGGTCGAAACCCTTGAATCGCGAGCCGAATCTTGCCGGTAGCGTAAGAGTATAGCGTCCGTAGGCGGGAATGCAATGCATACGCCGGATTCCTCCTTGCGATGAATGTTGAATTGATTCAGCGCGTCGCAATCCGCATTGGGATGGAGCGATAGAGGGATGGAGCGATAGAGGGATGGAGCAAAACCATGCGGGATGCCGGTTCCCACACCGGTTCCAGCCAGTCCGCTTCCCAATCCGCAATCGATCCGGCCGCTATCCCGCCAGCAGTCGCACCCAGGACCGGTACGCGAAGGTGGCCCTGAGGCCGCTCGGCCTGGGGTCTCCGCCGCAGGAGTTGCACAGGACGCTTTCATGGGTACGGCCGCGCATCCGGGAGCAGGCGCGGCAGACGATGCGCTGGCAGCGGCCGCAGCAATCCCCGGCGTGCAGGGTGAAGCGGTCGCGGCATTCAGCGCATGCCGGTGGGGCGAGGGACAGTGCCATACGTGCTCGCTTTCCTTGCGGGTTCGCCCGTCCCCGCTCTGGGACAGCGCTGGATTCCCCGCTCGTAACGATTCCGTCGGCACGGATTCCCTCATGTTGGAGTCTGAATCGATGAGGGCGTCGTATTACAGGTCGTGTAAAGACGATGATTGAGGGAAGCAGCGACTCCGAGAGTGCCGTCCCCTCGGTACACCTGACGGGTTGCCAGATACGACCCGCTCCCAGCTAGGTCTCATCGTCCAATGCGGAGTCCGCAACCCGAAATCGATTGACCGGTAGTTGACTCCTACCTATAATCCCGGAACGATCAGCCTCCGTAGCTCAGGGGATAGAGCGCCTCCGTCCTAAGGAGGGCGCCGGGGGTTCGATTCCCTCCGGG
>JANPLG010000239.1:0-3964 GCA_031426395.1 Actinomycetes bacterium | reverse complement strand
GCCGCGCTGAACGCCATCCCGCGTCCCTCCGGGCAGGAGGCTGCGGCCCTCGCATATGTCTGCTCGGTTGCGCATGAACGCGGCGCGAAGTGGGCGCAGGACAGCGTCGGCAATGTCTGTGTTCGAGTGCCGGCCACGCAGGGTGCGGAGAATGCGCCCACCGTGGCCGTCCAGGCCCACCTCGACATGGTGTGCGAGCAGCGACCGGGCACGGGGCACAATTTCCTCACCGATCCCATCAAGCCGCATCGGGAGGGTGACTGGATTCGCGGTTCCGCCACCACGCTTGGCGCGGACAACGGGATCGGCGCGGCAGCGGCGCTGGCGCTGCTCACCACGCCGGGCATGGTGCATGGCCCGCTTGAGCTGCTCTTCACGGTGGAGGAGGAGACCGGGCTGGTCGGCGCGCAGGGGCTTGATCCCGCCCTGCTCTCGGCTCGCTACATGGTGAACCTTGATAGCGAGGACCCGCGGACGCTGACCGTGGGCTGCGCGGGAGGTGGGGGCGTGACGCTTGCACTTCCGGTGGCTCACATTGCTGCGGAGGCGGATTCCTCGTGGAGGGAACTCCGGGTGAGCGGCCTGAAGGGCGGCCACAGCGGGGTCCAGATCCACGAACCGCTGGCCAACGCGATCAAGCTCCTGGTGGCGGCGCTCAAAGACGCGGAAAGGCAATGGGACATCCGCCTGGCGTCGATCCGTGGTGGTAATGCGCACAACGCGATTCCCCGTGACGCCTCCGCCGTGGTGTCTGTGCCGATCCATCAGCGGGAAGCCTTCGGCGCGTGGGTGGAGGAGCGGGCGGCCGCGTTACGGCAGGAATGGTCTGCGGATGAGCCCGGAGCGGAACTCACGGCGCGTTACCTCCGGGACGGCGCATCCGGAGTGCTGGCGGAGGGCAGTGCGGTACTGGCGCTGCTGGACGATCTGCCGCACGGCCCACTCGCCTGGAGCGGCAGCTTCCCGGGCAAAGTCGAAACTTCTTGTAACCTGGCGCAGGTGGAGATTGGCCCGGCCGGCGGACAGGTGGCGTGCAGTGTCCGCAGCTTCGTGAACGACTCCATCCGCGCGGTGCAGCAGCAGATCCGCGAGCGCGCCGAAGCGGATGGCGCAACCGTCGAGATCCGTGACGGCTATCCCGGTTGGGAGCCGAATCCGGAGTCGCGGTTGCTGGCGGTGACGCGGGAGGCGTATCGGCGGGTGGCGGGACGGGAACCGGTGGTGGAGGTGATCCATGCCGGCCTGGAGTGCGGCGTCCTGGCGGCGAAGGTCCCCGGCCTGGAGGCAATCTCCTTCGGTCCGACCATCGAGGGCGCGCATACGCCGGAGGAGCGGGTCCGCATCCCGGACGTGGCATTTACCTGGCGCCTGCTGATCGCGCTACTGGCCGACCTGGCTGCGGAGCAGTCCTAACAAGACGCGATCCGAAGTCAGGCGTCGGCCGCCGATTCGCAATCCAGACGCTTGCTCATAATGACGCTGCGGTAGTTGGTCGATCCCCACTGGGCATAGCCAACCTGCCGGAAGCCGCGCGCCGAGTAGTGGTCAATGAGGTGCGTTGCGCTCTCTGCAGTGTCGAGGGCCAGCTCCTTGGCACCCGCCTGGCGGGCGGTTTGCTCCGCGAGGGTCAGCAGGCGGGCGCCGATGCCGTGCCGCTGGTACTCCGGGTGGACCGCGAACTGGCCGAATCGCCAGACACCTTCGCGGGCGTACCACTCGCACGACTGCGCTGGATCGGCGGGGTAGAGGCAAAGGGTACCGATGATCTGCTCTTCCAGGACGGCAACCCAGCAGGTCGCGCCTTTCAGCCGCTCACGGGTGACATCCGGTGTCTGATGGGTTGCGACGAATCGAAAGCCGAGGTCGGCGAGGCGGCGGTAGGCGAGGTGGAGGAGCGCCGTCAGCTCCTTCACGGAGTCGGTCTCGCGCCAGAGACGGATCTCCACCTCGCCTGACGGGATCATCCGCTGGTGCCCAACTCTGCGAGGGACCGGAGCGCGAACGCGGCGTGGAGGGCGGAGCCTAGCGGTAGGGCATCCTCATCGACCAGGAAGTTGGGGTTGTGGACGCTGATGGTCGAGCCCTTCTCCTCGTTCCGGATTCCGAGGCCCAGGAAGATGCCCGGCACCCGCTGCGCGTAGTAGGCGAAGTCCTCGCCGCCCATCACGGGAGGGATCTCGTGGACGCCGTCCGCTCCGAGCAACTCGCGGCCTACCTCTTGAGCTACCTCCCAGCAATGCGCGTCGTTGACGGTCGGCGGGTAACCCTCCTGGACGAAGTCGACCACGGCCTCGCAGCGGTTGGCGGCGGCGATGTGGGTGGCAATCTCGGTGACCCGCTCGCGCAGAAAATCGATGCCTGAAGGCGTGAGGGCGCGGAGGGTGCCGAGCAGTCGAACGTCGGAGGGGATGACGTTGAAGGTCGTGCCGCCGTGAATGGCCGTCACGCTGACGACGCCCGACTCCAATGGATTGATCTCCCGCGACACGATGGTCTGCAACTCGACCACGATCTTGGCGGTCGTGGTGATGGGATCGACGGAGAGGTGCGGCGACGCGGCGTGCCCGCCCTTGCCAACGACCCGGATCTCCATCTGGCTGGTGGCCGCCATGAACGTCCCCGCGCGAGAGCCAAGGGAGCCGGTAGGCAGCAGGGGCCAGACGTGGAGGCCAAAGACGCGGTCGACCTGGGGATTCTCCAGGGCGCCTTCCTCGCACATGATCCCGCCGCCGCCGCCGCCTTCTTCCGCAGGCTGGAAGAAGAGCTTGATGGTCCCCTGCAGCTCGCCCTCGCGCTCCTTCAGGACCCGCGCCGCGCCGAGCAACATGGCGGTGTGGCAGTCATGGCCGCAAGCGTGCATCTTGCCGTCGATTTGGCTGCGGAAGGGGACGTCCGTCTCCTCGTGGATGGGGAGCGCGTCCATGTCGGCGCGGAGGGCCACGCAGGGTGCCGCGCCGGAGCCTAGAGTCGCGACGATGCCCGTCTGCGCGAGGGGGTAGCGGTAGGGGATGCCGAGCTCATCCAGGGTGCGGCGGACCAGGGCGCTGGTGCGCACCTCCTCGAAGGCGAGTTCCGGGAACTGGTGCAGTTCACGGCGGAGGGAAACGATCCACTCCCGGATTGCGGTGGTCTCTTCAAGCAGGGCGAGGGGAGTCATGAGCGGTCCTTCTGGGCTGAGCCGGGAACAGCAATGGAGGGTCAGGTTCCCTTCGTTGCGAAGGTGGCGGTAGCGCTTCGCCCTCCCGTCACGGGGCCTTGATGGCGCCGGCACCCTGGGAGGGGACCTCGTTCGGGTCCTGCACGACGATCTTGATGGGCTTCACCTTGGCACCCTCCGTGAGCGTGCCGGTGACCATCACGAGATCGCCCACCCGCACCTTGCCCTTGCGTGCTAGGCCGGACCATTCGGCCTTCCTACCGGCGCCGACGGTGACGCGGGGGTACTTGCGGCTGGCGGAGACGTTGAGGACGAAGGAGCCGTCCTTCTGGACGCTGGCCACTTTGCCTGCGAAGATGCGCGACCTCGGAGCTTCGGCGGAGGCGGGCTGGACGGCGAGAATCGTGCAGAACGCTGTGAGCGCGGCGGAAACGAGGGCAATGGTCTTTCGCGTGGGGGGCATAGGTACGACTCCAGGTTGGCGGGTGAGCGCGCTCAATTCAGAATGCAGAATTCAGAATGCAGGCTTCGCATTGAGGGGAGATGCAGGCATTGGGCCTTATCGAGCGTGCTTTGGTTTTGTGGGGGTTTTGGATTGGTTGGTGGAAGTCGTATTTCGGGGGGGGGGCATGGCGATTCAGTAGTCAGCACGAAGTGCTTTGCCCTGCGAAGTCCAGGCTTGGACCATGCCTAAAATGGCTGGTGTCCACGTCATCCGCAATGGCTATCGCCAGGGACTCTGCGCTGAAAAGTGCGTGGTCTTGACTACTAAATCGCCATGGGGGGGGATAGAGAGAATGTCACATT
>JANPLG010000238.1:0-2159 GCA_031426395.1 Actinomycetes bacterium | reverse complement strand
GGCGGTGGAGGACACGCCGTCGACGTCGTAGTCGCCGTGGACCAGGATCTTCTCGCCGGACTGGATGGCCTGCAAGATTCGGTCGACCGCCGGCCGCATGTCCGGCAGCAGGAACGGGTCATGGAGTTGCGAGAGGTCCGGGGAAAGGAAGCGCTCCCCGGCCGCCCGGTCCTGGACCCCCCGCGAATGCAGCAGTTGGGCCACGAAAGGCGACACCTTCAGGGCGCCGGCCAGGTCACGCGCCTCGGGGGCAGGGGAGGAGGGGAGGATCCAGCGCTTGGATGGCATGGGCAGGTGATCGCAAAGAGTAGCGGGTTGAAAGGAGAAAATGGGACCTACGAGGTGATTATCGGCCCCCACACCACCGTCGTTGCGATAGCCCCGTCAAGCTCGCCAGGGTATGCCGCCACCCGGCCCTGAAAGAAGGCCCATTTCGGAGAATCGGCCACCTCCTCGTGCGGCCCACGACTCCCACTCGTCGTGGGGATTGCAGGTGATCACAGTTCCGCATTCTAGCCGGAGGGTCGATGTGCCATCCTCGTTTGCTTGGAATTCGAGAACTCTCTTGAACAGAATCTGGAGGAGCGGTGCCACAGCTACCGGATCGCCCGGCTCAATGCTCTTGCGGCCAAGACTGCTGGTACACAGGTCCAGCGCGGTCTCATAAACAACCTCGATCCAAGACGTTGCGTCAGCGCAGCGAACGATCACTCTTTGATCGAAGCAGATGGATGTAACCTCACATCCCACCAGACTCCACCTGCGCATCTGCACGGTTCTACTCCAATTCTTGAGGCTTGATGATCCATCTGGCTTTCGCACCTGCAGGCATCGGTGCGGAGGGCGTCTCCGGCTTCTAGGCGAGCAAGCTGCGTTATTGAGCTTTGTTCATAACGTGGTGTTCACGAAAGTTGCGGCAGGCAGCAATGAGGCCGGAAGATTGGGCGCGTTGCCCCGCCTCCCGGCCTACATTTCTCGCTGCCGCACCGGTTACTCGAATGCGGACTCGGACTTGGTGCGACGATACGGCCTACTCACACGCCGGTCGCCGTGATCGAACGCGACACAAGGCCGCTGTCTATGGCGAATTGACCGGCCGAGTTCCCCCAGGATTGGGGGGCAGGGGGGCCAAACTCGACCGTCTACAGGCGGCGCTTCTTCCGGGGCTGGATCGTCCGCGGCTTGGACCGGTCCTCAGTGCTTTCCGTTGACGGCGCAGAGCCGCCACCGTTGGATGTCACGGGGCGGTCCACGGTGGCCACACCTCTGGAGCCGGTAGCACCCGTCGTGCTTGACGGTCGAACACCGGTGCTGTCGCGTCGCGGAGTGGTGGCCGTTGCCGGGTCGCGGCGGACCGTCTTACGGTGTTCAGTCGTCTCCACCACGCCCGCCTTGAGCGCGGCCGCCCGCTCCCAGGACACCACCAGCGGCGTGGCGACGAAGATGGAGGTGAAGCTCGCCACCACCAGACCCACCAGGATCGCGATGTTGAATAGCCGCAGGGACTCCCCGCCGAAGATCGCCATCGCGGCGAGGGAGAGGATGATGAAGAAGTTCGTGTTGAAGGAACGGTCAAAGCTCTGCGTCATCGCGCGGTTGGCGATGTCCGCGAACGGCTCGCCGCGTCGCTTCTCCCGGTGGTTCTCCCGGATGCGGTCGTAGACCACGATCACGTCATTGACCGCGAAGCCGAGGAGACCGAGACAGGCGGTCAGGAAGAGGCTGTCCACCTGCCATCCCAGCACCTGTCCCATCACGGCGAAGAAGCCGACCACGATCAGCACGTCCTGCACGATGGCGAAGGCCGCGCCGACCCCGAAGCGAAGCCCGCTCTGGAAGCCGCCCACCGTGAAGCGCAGGGCAAGGAAGAGGATCATCACCCCCAAGGCCGCCAGCGTGGAGATGATGCCCATCTGGGTCACCTCTCGCGCAATGCTGGGGCCGATGGAGTTGGTGCCGGACATCGGTTTGATAACGCCGCCGCCCACTTCGGCCAGCTTCTCTTGAAGCTTTGAAAGCTCCGTGGGGGGAAGCTGCCGGGTGGAAATCTCAGCGACCGGAATGGCCTGGGCACCGGAATGCGCCACTTCCTGCGTGGTCAGCTTCAACCCCTTGAGCGCCGGCGCGGCATCCCCCTCACGTAGCGGCGAGGTCAGGGC
>JANPLG010000237.1:0-5334 GCA_031426395.1 Actinomycetes bacterium | reverse complement strand
GTGTAACGCAGGTCGGCGTCCGTGGTATACACGAGGATGCGAGCGCTCTGGAGGGCGACGGTGAACCGGGACTCGCTCTCCCGCAGGGCCGCTTTCGTCCGCTCCAACTCGGTCACGTCGGTGTTCGTTCCAAACCAGCGGCCCACCCGCCCGTAGTCGTCTTTGACCGGCTCCACCCGTGTCAGGAATGGGCGGAACACCCCGTCGCCGCCTCTAAGCGGAAACACCATGTCGAACGTCTGGCCGGTGGCGATGGACTCTTTCCACCGCTCCAACACCTTCGGCAGTTCGTCCGGGTCGTGGACGCTCTGCCAGCCCCACCCTTCCATCTGCTCCATCGTCGTGCCGGTGTACTCGTACCAGCGACGGTTGTACCAGAAGATGTGGCCGTCCGGGTTCGCCATCCACGCCAACTGCGGGATCGACTCGGCCAGCGTGCGGAACTGTCGCTCCCGGTCACGAAGTTCGGCCTCTTGCCGGTGACGCTCGGTCATGTCCCGGAACACCAGCACACAGCCGACGACTTCGCCCTCCCTGGACCGGATCGGGGCGGCACTGTCGTCAATGGGCCGCTCCTTTCCGTCTCTGCCGATGAGGATTGTGTGGTTCGCCAGCCCGACGACTACCCCCTCTTTCAACGCCCTCGTCGCCGGGTTCTCGACCGCCCGGCGTGTCTCCTCGTTCACGATGTTGAATACGGTGTCGAGCGACTGGCCCACGGCGTCGGCGGTCGCCCACCCGGTCAGCGTTTCGCCCACGGCGTTTAGGTTTGTGATGCGGCCTTTCACGTCGGTCGTGATGACCGCATCCCCGATGCTCGCCAACGTCGTCCGCAGCAGCTCGGCTTGCTCGGCCAGTTCCAGCGTCCGTTCGAGCACTCGGCGTTCAAGTTGCTCGTTCGCATCCCGCAACCTTTCCTCGGCCTGCTCGCGGGCGACGATTTCCCGCTCCAATTCGTCCGGGGACCGCATCGCCAAGATGTTCGGGGTGATTCGGATCAAGGCGAACACGGTCAGCCACGATACGACGGCGGTGAGCAGCTTCAACACCCCGGCCAGCCGGTAGGCGGGCCACCAGAAGATGATTGCCTCCATCAAGTGCGTCGTCCCACACAGGAGGATGAAGGCGGCGAACAGCAGGAAGATGGATCGGAACGGTAGGTCTTTGCGGCGGGCGATGAAGTAGCCGAGGACGACCGGGATGGTAAAGTAAGCGGACCAGACGCCGAGGTCAGACAGGATGTGCAGCCAGCCGTGGCCGGGCGACCAGCGGCCACACGTCCAGCGAGCCGGGAAGTCGGACGTGTCGAACAACCTCAGGAAGAACTCCATGCCCGAACCCCCTCGCCGCTGAGAGCAGACCGACTCCAGCGTGCCGCCATCTTTACTGTGTTCTTGGGTGACGGAGCCATTGTATCGAACCGCCGTGACCGTGCCAGTTAGGACTGGCGTCGGAGCGGCCATCGGAACCCGCAGCTTTCCCGCACTTCTGGCCTGTCGCATCCGTGTCTTTCCGACTCTACCATATTGACACGGCTCGGGGCGTGCCGTAAGATCACGTCAGGCACAACGAGGAAACGAACATGACCGTGGCGGCGTACATCCGGGTCAGCATTCGACGGCAGAACGACGACGGCCAGCGGGCCGAACCCCGAACCCTGAGCCCCAGCTCGGACCCTGGACACTGCGCAATGGCTCTGCTATACTCGACGAGTTCTAGTTTTGAAGGGTAGCAAACGTGGCGAATCTCCGTTCAGCACTCCGTGATATCAAGAAGTCGCGCAAGCGCGCCGAGCGCAATCAGAGCGTGAAGAGCGCGATCAAGACTTTCATGAAGAAGTCCCGCACGGCCATCGCGGCCGGCGACGAGGCCACCGTCGCGGTGGTTTCCAGCACCTGCGCCCTGCTTGACAAGGCAGCGAAGCGCAACATCATTCACAAGAATGCCGCCAATCGGCGCAAGAGCCGCCTGGCCAAGCTGCAGCAGCAGGCCACGGCCGCCAGCGCCTGACCCACGGTCTTGGACCGGGTCGCCCCCCAATGGCACTAAGACAGGGTTCGGTCCCACGGGGCACCGAGCCCTGTTCGTCGTGTACCGGGGGGCTTGATTGCAAGCCCACAATGCGAACGAAGAATGGGGACCGTTGCTTGCCGGTGAACAGTGGCTCGCACCTGTCTAACCGGATAGGTCCCAACGCCCAAAGCCCAACGCCCCCATGCATCGCATCCTGCATCTGCTGCTGGTCCTGAACTGGGCCACCCTTTTCCTGATGGTCCGGCACGGGCGGAAGGCCGCATTCGCCTACATCCATCAGATGTGGACCTCCTACCTCTGGCCCCAGATGCTGGTGCCGCAGGCGGAAGCGCGGCGCGGACTGCCGGAGACGCAGGTGGAGAAGGCGCTGCCGGAGGCGGACTTCTCCCGCGTGGAGCTGCTGCACGCTTTCGGATCGCCGGGCGGGGTGCTGATCAGCGAGCTGTTGATCATGGCGGCCCTGGTCAAGGCGCACCAGCCCCGGCGCATCGTCGAGATCGGCACCGCAGGCGGGCGCACCGCGCTCAACCTGGCGCACCACGCACCGTCGGATGCGGTGATCGACACCTTCGACCTCCCCCCGCAGGCCCCGGACGCGGCGCTGGAGAGGGCGGGTCCTGACTTCCGGCAGCTCGGCCTGGAAAAGCCCGGCGTGCTACTAGACGGTCACCCGCTCTCCGCGCGCATCCGCGTCCACCTTGCGGATAGCCGGAAGGTCGACTGGACTCCCTATGAAGGGAAGGTCGACTTCATGTTCATCGACGGCGGCCACGACCGCGACTGCGTGGTGGCGGACACGGAGACCGCCCTGCGTATTGTGCGGCGGGGCGGACTGGTGCTCTGGCACGACTACGGCTCCTGGGAAGACGTGACCGTCTACCTGAACGAGATCTCAGACCGCTATCCGCTGGTCTGGCTGGAAGGCACCCGGCTGGTCCTGATGCGCGTCCCCTAGCCCCACCTCTGCGCGGGTCAATCGGTGAGCCCTTGCTTCTTGAAGCCGGCCGTGAACAGATCGATCCGGTCCAGCAGACCGGAGGCAATCTTCTCCGGATGCAGGAAGCCGACATCGAGCGGACGAAGCGACTGCCACGCGCTACTCGAGCCACTTCCGTTGCTACGCCGGAAGCAACCAGAGGCGAAGGCGCTGCGGAGGTGGTCCGGTGTGGCCGCTCAAGTCTGGCCATCGCGCTGTATCATGCTACCAGTGGGAGTTGTTGGAGCGTTTGGTCGAATCAGAAGAAGAGCACAGGCGAGCGGAGGGCACTTCAGCGTGCACTGGGTCTGACCCTTATTCTCGGTGCGATGCCCCCCGAGTGAAGCGTTCATTCCACGGCGGGACACTGAGTGTGCTCTAGCCAGTGCCCCTCCCAGAACCCAGGATCCATGCCGAAAGCTTCTCCTAGAATCCGGGACCTCGCCCAGCGCTTGCTGCAGACCCGCGCGCGGGGTGAGGAAACGGTTTCCGAGAGCCCGGCGGTCACACTCGCGTGGCGTTGTGAAGTCTTGTGCCCCCGGTTGGCGGACCTGTTCGGACAGGAGGGCTACCGGGCCCTGCTGTCGCGCGCGCTGGCGCTGGCGAAAGGCGAGGCACCCTGGCTCAATGGCGTCCGCGCAGGTGAGTCTGGCTCCTTAGTTGGGCTGGAGGCGGCCCTTGCCGGGCGGGAGCGTGCCGAGGTTGAAACGGCAGGCATCGCGGTGCTGGGTGAGCTTCTGGGGCTGCTGACCAGCTTGATCGGCCCGGAGATCACACGTGATCTGGTGGCTGGTGCCTGGCCCGACACACCCGTATCGACCGCGGATTTTGGCATCAAGGACGAGCAATCATGAGAAAGCCCGGAAGTGTGGTGATCAACCAGTTAGCCACCGGAGTCCCTGGCCTGGACATGGTGCTGGGCGGCGGTCTTCCCGAATACTCCTTCAACGTGATCGCCGGCCCTCCCGGGTCCGGCAAGACCACGCTGGCCCAGCAGATCGTGTTCGCTCACGCCTCGCCGGAGCAACCTGCGCTTTACTTCACGGTGCTCGGGGAGTCGCCGGTCAAGATGCTGCGCTACCAGCAGCAGTTTGAGTTCTTCGATTTCAAGAAGGTCGACCGGGGAATCCGCTTCGTCAACCTTAGCAATGAGGTGATGGAAGAGGGCCTCGGCGCGGTCCTGGAGCGGATCATCCACGAAGTGGAGAGCGCCCGGCCCAGCCTCGTAGTGGTGGACTCCTTCCGGACCATGATCCGGAAGATGTCGTCCGCGCCCGGCGGCGAGTTGGAGCTGCAGGCGTTCGTACAGCGGCTGGCGCTGCACCTCACCAGTTGGCAGGCCACCACCTTCCTGGTAGGGGAATACGAGCCGGGCGAGATGCGGGACAACCCGGTGTTCACGGTGGCGGACGGCCTCTTCTGGCTCAGCCAGACCGTGGACCGCCACTCCGTGGTGCGGCGGCTCCAGTTGATGAAGCTCCGCGGTCAGGCCTCGATCCCCGGACTGCATACCTTCCGGATCACCGACGCGGGGATTCAGGTGTTTCCCCGCACCTTCGGCCTGGAGCCCCGCGCGATAGCCGCACGGTCGCTCCGCCGGATCTCCACCGGCATCCCGGGGCTGGACGAAATGCTGGGAGGCGGCTTCCCCGTGGGCGACTCCGCCCTGGTGGCGGGTCCCGCAGGATCGGGCAAGACCGCGCTCTGCGCCCAGTTCATCGCCGAAGGGGTGCGGCAGGGCGAGCGGGGGGTGATCGCCGTCTTCGAGGAGCATCCCACGGAGTACGTGTCACGCGCGGAAAACCTGGGCGTGGAGATGAGCGAGATGATCCGCAAAGAGAAGCTCAAAATGCTCTACATGCGCCCGCTCGACCTCTCCGTGGACGAGACGCTGCAGATGCTGCTAACTGCAGTGGAGGAACTGGGAGCCCAGCGGGTGGTGATCGACTCCCTCCACGGCTTTGAGCTAGCCCTCGCGCCGCCGTACCGGGAGGACTTCCGGGAGTCGCTCTACCGGCTCCTCGCCGCGCTCACCGGGCGAGGGATCTCGGTGCTGAGCACGGTGGAAGTCACCGACTCGTTCGGCGAGCTGCGGTTCAGCCCGCACCAGATCTCCTTTCTGACCGACGACATCATCCTGCAGCGCTACGTGGAACTGGAAGGCCAGCTCCGGAAGGTGATGATGGTGGTGAAGACGCGGCGCGGCAGGCACAGCGCCGACCTGCGCCTGTACGAGATCACAGAAGGCGGGATTGTGGTGGGTGGTAAGCTCAGTGGCTACGAGGGCATCCTCACCGGCGCGCCCCACCGGCTGGGCTCGGCAC
>JANPLG010000236.1:0-20591 GCA_031426395.1 Actinomycetes bacterium | reverse complement strand
CCGTGTCTCCGTGGTGGATGTCCCAGAATTAGTGATTGAAAACGAACTCCCGTGAATTGAGGAGTGCCCAAAGAACGTCCTCAACTCCTTCCCTGCGGCTGCTCGCCTCTTGGAGCAGAGCGGTCATTGCGGTACGCTCGGCGACCGTGGGAGGGCGCGAGAGGGTGCCCAGGAACAGCTCTTCGACCACCCGCTCCGGTGGCAGGTCGGTGTCCGCAAGGCGGCGTGCTGTACCATCCCGGTCCCGGATCTTTGCGTTGATCTCCGGTGAGTTCATCAAATGAAGCGCCTGCGCGATGCTCGGTTCGCTGCTGCGCTCGCACTCGCAGACGCTGGCGCGGACCGGCCGCCCGAAGATGCGGAAGAAGTAGGACGGGATGCGGTTATCCCAGACCTGAATGGCGCGGTACCCCTCCGGCCAGCCGGTGAATTTCTCGGTGACGCCGGTTGCCTGGCAGATGGCATCCAGCAGCACTTCGGCGGGAAGCGGCCGGTAGGCGGCGTGGGAGAAGTTCTGGGAGTCGTTCGCGTTTTTCGGAGTCGTGGTCGCTCCAAGGGCATAGACGCGCGAGGCGAGGAGCGTCCGCGTGAACGCCTTGAGGTCGTAGCGCACCTCCCGCAGGTGGTTCGCGAGCGCGTCCAGCAACGGTTCGTTGGTGGCGGGATTGGTAGCGCGGAGGTCGTCCAGCGGCTCCACCAGTCCGCGCCCAAAGTAGTGCGCCCAGAGCCGGTTGGCAATCACTCGCGCGAAGTACGGGTTCTCTTTGCTGACCATCCACTCCGCCAGGGCCGTGCGGCGGTCACGTCCCGCAGGCAACTCCGCTGGCAAGCCACCGAGTACGCGCGCGGTAACCGTCTGGCCGGTGCGCGGATGCTTGAGGTTCAGGCCTTCTTTGACGAGAATCGCATCGCCGCCGGAGGGCATCTGCTTTCGACCGATGCCTGTGAAGAACCCGGCGAAGGCGAAGTAGTCCTCCTGGCCCCAGCGATCCGACGGATGGTGGTGGCACTGCGCGCACTCGATCCGAACCCCCAGGAAGAGCTGGCTGATGGCGCGCGCCGACTCTTCCGGCTTGTCCAGGACGCGGAAGAGCGCTGCCGGACCCTCTTCCGCCGTCGCTCCCTGCGCAGTCACGACCTCGCGGGCGAACTCATCGTACGGTCGGTTCTCCGCGAACTGCCGCCGGAGCCATCGGGTGAACGCCACGGCAGCGGGATGCCCCACGACTTCCTTGTCGACGCGCAGCAGGTCGGCCCATCGCATGGCCCAGTAATCCGCGTACTCCGGGCGGCTCAAGAGAGAGTCAACCAACCGGGGACGCGCCTGGAGTGAAGTCGGCGTGGGCGGGACTGCCTTGTCCAGCTTGCCAGCCTGCCGTTCCTGACGGCATTCGTCCAGGAAGCGGCGTGCTTCATCCGCCGTTGGCAGGGTTCCGATGACATCGAGGTAGGCGCGACGCATGAAGGTGGCGTCGTCCGCGGCTTCACTGGGTGGGATTCCAAGCTGCTGGAGCTTGTTCCAGACATGGGTGTCGACGAAGTTGGATTCAGCGGGGCGGGTGAAGCTCACGCCGGACTGCGGGATGGTGACGCGGCAGACGGCCACCTGGCCCATGTAACGGGCGAGAATGGCGGCCTCTCCGGGAACGCCGGAGGCGCGCACCCAGCCATCACGGTCGACTTCCGCAATCGGTCCCGCATTCGATTGGTACTCGGCCTCTGCGGTGACGCAGCGCCTCCGCCCCTGGCTGTCGATGGCCGTCACGCGGACTTGCTGCACGCCGCCTGCACCCAGCGTTTGCCGTGAAGGGCTCACCTCGATCCGGGCGACTGGCGCTGCACCTTGCGCGGAGTAGCGGGCCCCTTCCGCGATCCAGCGGTAGAGCCGGACGAAAGCAGGGTCACGCTCATCCAGCCGCTTGCCGCCCGCGTGGGGGATGCGAGCGGTTGCCTTCCGCAGAAGAAGGCTTGTCTCCGGACGGGCCGGAGTCACCCGGCGGCCAGCAGGCGCGAGGACGATCCCTTCGTGGTCAGCGGCAGGATCGAAGCCGAAGACGCTCAGCTTGAAGCCGTTCTTCCCCTCGGCCTTGCCGTGGCAACCGCCGCTATTGCAGCCTGCCCGCGTGAGGATCGGGATGATTTCGTGCTCGAAGGAGACGGGCGCAGGCTGCTTCAAGCCGGTCACCCTAACAGGAACGCGCGCAAGTTCCGCTCCAGCCCCCGGCCCGCGACGGTTGATGATGACCTCAACCGCTCCCTCGCCTCGCGGCTGGATGACGCCGGTCACAGTGACCGTGGCCACTGCTGGATTCGTGGAGCGGTAGTTGACGGATCGGGTCAGATCGACGCTGCGATCCTTGCCCTTGGGTGCCGCAACGAGAAGCTGCTCGGTCGCTTCCGGGCTACGAAGGGAGACGGTCGCGGGAGTCACCTGAACGGCGGCTACTGCGGGAACAACCGCCAGCAGCGTTGCCGTGAGGCACGCGATCACCACCGCCCGTCGAAGGCTTAACATCCCGCCGCATCCATCGTCCGCATGTCCCTTTGGGACACCGGTTTGGGATGCCAGTTGCAACTCTCACGGGAGGGCCACGGCTCTACTGCGCGCGGGGCTTCAAAGCTGAAACGTTGATGCTGCCTTCAATCACGAGGACGACGACCGTCGTAGAAGGTCCGCCGCTCTTGCCGAGAACCGGACGTGCGGTGGGTTCCGCCCGCACGAGGACCACGCCATCGTTGTGGGGCCGCTGGAGGAGGAGCGTCGGGTGCCCCGGTTGCGTCTCGTCGCGACTGATGGCCGGTCCCCATCCCAGCTTCTGGGTCTGGGTCTGGTAGAAGTCGAAAAACGCTTGGTCCGTGAGCGGCGCGCTGGTCTGCCAGGCACCGTACATCACTCCCGACGACTGCATGAGCACCACGCGGGCGATTTCCTTCACCTGCGCGGAGACGGTGGCGCTGCGCTCAATGCTCTGCGCCAGTTCCTGGATGCGCGGACCCTCGAAGCGGACGATGGGCCGGACGGGCGCGGAACCGGGCGGGATGGGCGGCTGGGAACGGCGACCGCGCTCCTCCAGCATGTAGCCGGAGACCACGGTCTTCGCTTGAAGGAGAGCCTCCGGGTTACCGACCGTGCCGGTGATCTGCACGAGGTAAATGAGAAGCGCGCGAGTGCGGAGGTCCTGTGCGCTCCCAAGTACCACCACCTGCCCCGGCACCATTCCCCGATAGACGCGCACCGTCTCGGAGGTCTGCGGGGCACCTGCCGGCGCGGGCGGAATGGGCGGGTTCACCAATTCCATCACGGGGCGCGGTGCGGGCGAAAGAACCTGAAGCGTGGAGTAGAGCATCGCGGCCTGGTCCAGCGTCATCTGGTCGTTCTTGGGCCGGAAGGCGAGGACATCCATCCGCCGGATGGCACCCGTCCGCAGACCCGGGATGACCGGGACGCCCGCCGGTGTGCGGTCGATCCAGAGCTCCGCGTCCGCCGGATACGGTAGTCGCGTCTGCGTAGCGGTAAGGGGACGAAGCGGCGGTGCTCCGTCAACTCCAGGCACCAGGACCGCAAGAACGCTGGTCCTCGGGATTGCGGGCGTCGTCTTCTGAGCGGTGGGTTTGCCGTCTGGCTTTGGCTTCTCGTCGGCCATCAAGGCGGTAAATGCGGTGGGCGCGGGCCGCTCTGATCGGACTTCGGGCGCTGCCGACACCGCACCGCCTGCTGCGATCACCGCTGCCCATGCGATCCCCCACCCCGCTGTCCTCACCTGCCCGCGCTTCTCCGTCAACAACCGCTTGCCTCAATCCTCACGCCGAAAAGCCTTGCCGAGTCTCTGCTGCACCTTGCCGTGAACTACTTGCCAGACTCCGTGTCACCCGCCAATCGTACCCCGAACGGTTGGCTGGCGGCCTCTTCCACCTGGGCCAACTGCTCAAAGGCGCGCACCACTTCCGCCATCACTTCCTTGCCTGCGCCACCGGGCGATGGGTTCGTCATCAGGGGTGCACCCGTGAGCATCAGTCCCGGGGGAGTCTCAGCCGTGAACCCACCCGCCAGTAGGACCGTCTCATCCGGCTCCATATTGGCGGACGGGAGCGAATCTGGCAGCGAGCGGCCGGCAAGCACCGAGGCCATGACCTCGCGCTCCGTCAGCAGGTCGCGTCTCGGGCGGCGAACTGGCTGCTCCGGCCGGCGGCGCGTGGGGCTGGGCACGGATGCGTATCGCCTCGCACTCCCCGTGCCGATCGGCTTCTCCGACGAAAACGTGAGCGGTCGCTCGACGCCGGTTGACGGCGGCCTCACGGGCTGCGCCGATTCATTGCCGGGGTCGGTGAGCGGCGGGTTGACGGCGACCGTCGTCGGCTGCACGGGAGACGAGGAGGGCTGGCTGCTTGGAGCGAGGCGACCCACACCCAATGCGAGGAGGGCCACCGCTGCCAGGCCGAACGCGGCTCGGGGCATCGGCTGGAGCAGGGCGGGCCGCAGCGCGCCTAAGCTAATCCACCATGAACGAAGCCGTGCAGCGAGCGTCCGGCTCTGCTCTGCTTCAAGGCGGGCGGCGAAGGCGGGCCAGAGGTCGACCGCCGGAATGGTCCGGGAGACGGCGTCGACGGCCATAATCGCGCGGGAGAGGTGGGCCACCTCAGTTGCGCAGCCGGAGCAGGCATTGAGGTGCGCTCGCAGCGATACTCTCTGCGCGGCCTCGAGGTGCCCATCCTGAAAGGCGGGGATCAAATCGGCGGCGGCGGTGCAGGTGATCTGTGCGGCAAGTCGCTGCGAAAATCCTGCCCAGAGGTCGGGCGTGGCGGAGCCGCATGTGCGGTGCGCGGCATAGTCCGACAGCGCCGCGCATGCCCGCTCGATGGAGTCGAGTTCCATGCTGCAGGCGGAGCAGTCGTCCAGGTGCGCGGCAAGTCGCTCCCCCGCCTCGTAGCCGAGGAGGCCGTCACTGTACTCGCTGAGGAGCGGTCGGAATTCACGACACTGCATGACGTGCTCCCGGTGCACTGGTGGTCGCAACGTTCAGGTTGACGTCGCCGAGGTAGGCGGTAAAGCGATCCTTGAACATCTTGCGGGCGCGGAAGAGGCGGGTCTTGACCTGCGGAAGGCTCAGGCTTAGGACCTCCGCGATCTCCTCATAGGCGAGCTGCTGGAAGTGACGGAGGACCATGATGGCGCGGTAGTCAGGCGGCAGGGTGTTGAGCACGCGATGCACGATCTGCCGCTCTTCGTCCAGTTCCAGCAGCTCCGCAGGGTCCGGCCCGGGAATGTCGAGTAGCACGGCGTCGTCACCGTGGGCCACATCGTCCAGGTATTCCCACTTGGTGCGGCCGCGCTTTCGGATCTCGGTGATGCAGAGGTTGACGGCGACGCGGTAGAGCCAGGTGCTGAAGGAGGCGTCGCCGCGGAAGCTGTCGAGGTTCCGGTGGAGGCGGAGGAACGCTTCCTGAGTGACATCGGCGGCATCATCGCCGTTGCCGAGCATTCCGAGGCTGACGTTGTAGACGTAGGTCTGGTACTTTCGGAAGAGGGCCTCGAAGGCGTGGGCGTCCCCACGTCGGCACCGGTCCAGGAGGCGGGCATCAGCATCCGGAGCGGCGCGACCGGGCAAGAGCTGGATCATCTGGGTTGTGCGGATACTTTCCACGGGTCCTGAGGCCTCCAGCGATTAAGACTCAGCGTGCTTCCGAGAAGTTGCCACCCGTTTGGGACCTCGGTGCCTTACCAGTCAATCGCCCCCAGAACCATAGCTAGCGGCCTCGCGCCGCGTTCGGTCACGGTAGTTGCTAGGCGGTCCCGCGAAACCCCTCGCAGACTCTGACTTACGGTTACGGAAGCGGCCTCTCGGAACGACCCTGTCCAAGGCGGGGGACGGCTTATCCAAGGTCGCTACCGTGAACGAACGCAGCACGAGGCTGCTGGCAATGCTCTTTGATCCATCGCCGGGAGGCTTGCTCGTCCGGATTCAACGCACCGGGAAGAGCTCCATGAGGGCGTCGGCGAAGAGGGTCATGCCGCGAGCGTCTGGGTGGTTGATGGAGTTGAGCATGAGCGCGGTGTAGGGAATGCCCTGACGCCAGAGGCGGCCGTAGCGCAGGGAGGCATCCGCCAGAGCGACCCCATGCTTGGGGGCGAACTGGCGCAGGCCGGCGACATAAGGCCGCGGGTCCTGGTCCACGTCTCGCTCCCGGTTCAGGCCCATCCAGTCCGGCCGGACGTAGTGCGGAGTCAGGATGATCCATTCCGCGCCGATCTCGCGGAAGTCGGCGAGGAGCTTGCCGTAGCGCTCTTCTACCTGCGCCGGGTTGAGGCCGGCGTCGTTGACGAACTCCGAGACGACCAGATCCGGCTTCGCCGCGAGCACCTTCTCCCGGTAGTTGTGCTCGCTGCCCGGGGGCTCCGCGAGGTAGCTGCTGGTGTTGCGGCCGCCCCACGCCTCGGTGACCAGCTCGATCCTGGCCTTGGGGAAGCGCTCCTTGAGCCGCGAGACGAACTGCTCCTGCCACCGGTTGCGTTGATAGTCCGGGACGTAGGTGCCCACGGTGACGCTGTCCCCCCAGGCGAGGATCTTCAGCGGCTCTCCGGAGCGGAGCCTGGCGAGCGCCTTGGGGGTGAGCCGCTCAGCGATGGAGGGGCGCAGGCGGGGCGGCTCGGGATAGGCGGTCTCCAGAAGCGGGAAGAGATGGTCCGGGGAGAGCTTCGACACCCGGCCGGGCAGCCAGATGTTGGCGAGTCGGCGCTCCCCGGGCTTAAGGGCGGGAGGCGCGGGTGCGGCCGCGCGCGGCTCGCCCTTGCGGTGCTCGATCTTGCCAGCGGCGGTCTGAACGACCGTGTCCAGCCGCAGCGGTGTGAAGCGGTAGCTGATCCAGACCGGCTGCCCTTCCGCAATGCGGCTACCGGCAACCCGCCCGAGGGTGCCCCAATCGAGGTCGACGCGGTAGTCCTCGCCCGCCTTCAATGGCTCCGCGCCGGGGCCGGAGCGGACGACCACGCTGGCGGGATCGAGCAGGAAGGGCGTGGTGGTCTCCTGCGCTCGTACCCCCTTGAGTTGCACCCCGCGGACCCACCCGCCGGCGTTGGGGTTGAAGACCGGGAGCGACTCGTACTTCTCGTCGGTGAGAGTGAGCGGCTCAGCGGGTGGAACGCGGACGACCTCTCGCCGGGGCCTGGTTCCGGTGACCGTGACTTCGGCCTCCCAGTCCCCCACCACGCGAACCTGGGCCGGCTCCGGTGCCTGCGCGGCCACGGAAGCCGCGAGGGAGGAAGCGGCGAGGAGGGAGATCAGGGCGGGAACGGGTTGAAACATCAATCGGTCTCCGGTGCAGAATTCAGAATGCAGAATTCAGAATGCAAGTGGGCGCACTTTGGGTGGTCGTTGGAGAGCGGAAGTGCGAGCGTGCTGGGTGGATACCGCAAGGGTCCCGGGCGGATGCTTCCGTTCCCGGGACCCGTGCTCGCTGTGTGCGCTTACTTCATCATTTCGTCTAGGTGGGACTGGATGGACTCGGCCCAGATTTGGTAGCCCTTGCGGCTGAGGTGGAGGGCGTCTGGCATCACTTCCTTGGAAAGGCTGCCGTCTGGCTCCATGAACTTCGGGCCGATATCGAGGTAGCGGACGGTCTTGCCGTCGTCCAGCTTCGCCAGCTCTGCGTTGACGGCTTTGATCTTGTCCCGCATTCCCACCACCTGGGGCTGGGTGGGGTCCGCGCCGCGCGGGAAGATGCCGAGGAGGAGGATCTTCGTCTCGGGCAGCTTGGCGCGGATAGCCTGGACAATCTTGCGGTCACCCTTGGCGATCTCCTCCGCAGGGTAGCCGATGTTGTTGGTGCCGATCATGAGCACGACGACTTTGGGCGTGATGCCGTCCAGTTCGCCGTTCTCGATGCGCCAGAGGACGTGCTGGGTGCGGTCGCCGCCGATGCCGAAGTTGGCGGGGTCGTACTTGCCGAAGTGGGCGTCCCAGACGGGCCGGGAGCCGCCCCACCCTTCGGTGATGGAGTCGCCGAGGAAGAGGACGCCGATCTTGCCGTCTTTGCCGCGCTTGAGGAAGGACTCATGGAGCATCTGGAAGCGGGGCTGGATCTGGCCGTCCGCGCCAAGTTTGGGGGCGGCGACATCCGCAGGCTGCATGCCCTGCGCGAGAACTGGCGCTCCGAGAGCGAGGGCGGTGCAGGTGGCTAGGAGGGAGCGGCGGGAGAAGAGCTTCATTGGTCTTGTCTTTCTCTTGCTTGCTGGGCTGGGGTCGGATTGTTACGTTTGGTTAGATCGCCAAAAATGATGGGGGGGGGGACACCACCACCACCTTGGGAGCCAGATTGCAAATTGAAATATGCAAATTGTCAATTGCAAATTGGGTTACGTAGGAGGCGGTTGCTTTGATCGGTGAGTTGGTGCTCGCGCGGCGCGGGGCGAGTGCACTGGCGGTGCGGTCATCTTTGTCTCCGCTCTGGGGGAGTCCTGCGGGGACTGGAGGCCTTGTCTTCTGAGCGACTGGGGACTCCCGTTTGTCCTTGGCTCTTGCGATCTGTCTGGGACGGCTTCCGTCTCACGGGGGTACTCCCCCGCCCTAGCCGGAGCGGCTCCCCGCGACGGTTGCGCCTTTCCTGAGTTCAGCAGGACGCCATCCGCCTAACGATGATACTCCCCCGCCCTAGCCGGAGCGGATCGACCTCCCGCGACGGGGGCGCCCAGCGCTCAGCCTCTCACGCTCCATCCGCTCCGCTCCAGTCGCTAACGGCTGGCTCCGGGCGAGCGGTCCAGGACGGCTTCCCGCGAAAACTATCTTGCTGGGGAGCTGGACCTGGTTCACGGTCGAGCCACTCCGTCGTCGAGCATCCCCCCTCGCAAGGGTGGATTACAGGTTGTCCGCTTAGGCGGACTCAGGTTTGGGGTTGCGCGCGGTTGGACGGTGACCGCGCTTCGGTGGGTCATTCTCGCTTCGATGGACCGGTGGATGCAGCTACCGCGCATTGTCGTTTGGCAGGGGGTCCTGGGCGTCGACGGACTTTCGCCACTTGTCCAGGCGGGTCTTCAGTCGGCGGACCTGGTCCGGCTTCTCGGCGGCGAGGTCTTGCTTCTCTTCGGGGTCGCTCTTCAGGTTGTAGAGCTCTGTGCGGCCGTCCTCGTAGAACTCCAGCAGTCGCCAGTCGCCTTCGCGGAGGGCGCTGTAGGGGGTTGCGCCGCCGGGGTGGTAGTGCGGATAGTGCCAGAAGAGCGCGTCCCGTTGGATCGACTTCCTCCCCCGCAGCAGCGGCATGAGGTTGACGCCGTCCACCACCTGCCCCTCGCTGAGTCGGGCCCCGGTGGCTTCGAGGAGCGTGGGGTAGTGGTCCACGGAGATGACGGGGACCTCGCACTCCGTGCCGGGGCGCACGACGCCCGGCCACCGGACGATGAGCGGGATGCGGACGCCACCCTCGTAGGCGGAGCCCTTGCCGGCGCGGAAGCCGGGGTTCGCGGTTTGGGGCAGCAGGCCGCCATTGTCGGAGGTGAAGATCAGCACCGTCTCCCCGGTGAGCTTCAGCTCTTCCAGAGCGGCGGTGATGGTGCCGATGCTATCGTCCACGCTCTCCAGCAGCGCCGCGTAGGCCGGGTTCTTGTGGGGTAGCTCGGCCTGGATGCGGCCGCGGTACTTCTCGATGACGGTCGCCTTCGCCTGGATGGGTGTGTGGACGGCGTAGTGCGGCAGGTAGAGGAAGAAGGGCCGCTCTCGGTTCTGTCGGATGAACTTCACCGCTTCGGCGGCCTCGCGGTCGGTCAGGAACTCTCCTGGAGGTCCGTCGGGCAGGCCGGGAATGCGGTAGGGCGAGTGGTAGCTCGGGGGCTGGCCGCGCTGGTCCCCGCCGATGTTCAGATCGAAGCCCTGCTTCTCGGGGGTGAAGTCCTGGGGACGGGTCGGCTCGGTCAGGTGCCACTTGCCGATGGTGGCTGTTGCGTAGCCGCGTTCCTTGAGCGCCTCGGCCAGCGTCCGCTCTTCCAGGGGCAGGTGCTTGGTCCAATCCGGCGGCCGGAGCTTGGCCTGAGGCCGCTGGTGACCGGCGATCCAATCGGTCAGATGCAGGCGCGCAGGGTACTTGCCGGTGAGGATGGCGGCCCGCGTGGGTGAGCACACCGTGCAGGCGGAGTAGGCCTGGGTGAACCGCATCCCTTGCGCAGCGAGGCGGTCCAGGTGGGGCGTCTGGTGGAAGCGGTTCCCGCAGCAGCCCAGGTCCGTGGCACCGAGGTCGTCCACCAGCACCAGGATGACGTTGGGTGGGCGCTTCTCGGCGGCGCGGGCGAGGCGAGGGGCGCTGTTCCCCGCCAGGATGAGCGCGACGAAGGCGAGGAGGAGGGCGGGGAGTGGGTGGCGCTTCATGGGGGGTTGGACCTTGGCGGGAGGAGGAGCGGGCGGTTCTGGGGTTTCGCCGCTTCGTTTCCTGGGATCAGGTTTGAGGGGGAGGGAGGGTGGTTCCTTCACCTGCGAGTTGGCTGATGCGGGATGCCAACCGGTCCGTTATCGAAGGACCCGTCTTCGGGACCAGGCGCCCCGGGAGGGCGAGGCTCCCGCCGAGCCGCTACCGAAGGCGTTTACCACCGATTCCCGCTGCGGCCATCAGAGTTCACTGGCCGCTGGAGTGACATCGCGTCAGCAGGACGGCTTCCGTTTCTCGATGATACTCCCCCGCCCTAGCCGGAGCGGCTCGACCTCCCGCGGCGAGAGTGCCTCCCAAGCCCTCGGACCGGTGGCGGGCTCGGGGCCCTGCTCAGCCTTTCACGCTCCCTCCGCTCCGCTCCGGTCGCTAACGGCTAGCTCCGGGCCAGCGGTCCAGGACGGCTTCCCGCGATACCTATCTTGCTGGGATGCTGGAGCCGGTTCACGGTCGAGCCGCTCCGTCGTCGAGCATCCCCCCTCGCAAGGGGGGATTACAGGTTGTCCGCTTAGGCGGACTCGGGTTGGGTTAGCGAGATGCTGGAGTGTGACTGCGGCTCGACTCCGCAACGAGGCTACCGATCTCCTTCCCGAAACTCGTATCATTCCCCAGCCAGGCACGCTTTCTTGCGAGATGCCCTCCGGCGGCTGAGGGAATCCCAGGTAGGTTCCAGCAATCCTTGCACCGAAGGATGCCGACCGGTCCGTAACCGAAGGAGCCGTCTCTGGGACCAAGCGCCCCGGGAGGGCGAGGCTCCCGCCGAGCCGCTACCGAAGGCGCGTGCCACCGATTCCAGCTTCCGCCGTCAGAGTTCGCCCACGCTGGCCGCTGGAGTGACATCGCGTCAGCAACACGGCTACCGTCTCTCCGTGATACTCCCCCGCCCTAGCCGGAGCGGCTCGACCTCCCGCGGCGAGAGTGCCTCCCAAGCCCTCGGACCGGTGGCGGGCTCGGGGCCCTGCTCAGCCTTTCACGCTCCCTCCGCTACGCTCCGGTCGCTAACGGCTGGCTCCGGGCGAGCGGTCCAGGACGGCTTCCCGCGATACCTATCTTGCTGGGGAGTTGGACCCGGTTCACGGTCGAGCCGCTCCGTCGTCGAGCATCCCCCCTCGCATGGGGGATTACAAGTGTCCGCTTGGGCGGACCGAGGTTTGGGCTTGCGGGAGGCTGGAGCCTGGCTGTCGAGGTCGTTGGTTACGTGCGGCGAGGAGGGCCGTTCCCTGCGGGATCCAAGCACACCGGTTGCGTTCGTTGCAACGTTTCCTTGGCCAACTGGCGACTGAACCGGAAAGAGGGTGAACGGGAAGCGAGCATGCCGCGCACGAGGCCATCTCCCACTCCCCCATTCACCCTCTCTCCCATTCGTCACCACCAGATGTAGACTGACGGCTTCTAGTACTTGACGATGTACCGGTAGCCCTGGTCCTGGCGCATCAGGGCGAAGGCGTCGTTGATCTGCTCCAGCGGGATCTCGCGGGTGACCATCTCGTCGATCTTGAGCTGGCCGTCCATGTAGTAGTCCACGAGCTGGCCCATCTGGCTGCGGCCCTTGCAGCCTCCGAAAGCGGTGCCGGTGAGGATGCGGCCGGCGATCAGCATGCGGGGGACGAGGGAGACTTCCTCGCCCGTCTTGGCGACCCCAATGAGCACGCACTTGCCGCCGCCGTAGCGCACCGACTCGAACGCCTGGCGCATGACGCGGGTGTTGCCGGTCGCCTCGAAGGAGAAGTCCGCGCCGCCGCCGGTCAGCTCCTTGACCGCCGCCGTGCCGCTGCCGCCATGCTCACCCGCGTTGATCAGGTGCGTCGCGCCGAGCTGCTTGGCGAACTCCAGGCGCTCCGGCTTGAGGTCGACCGCGATGATCTTCCCCGCGCCGGCGATGCGCGCGCCCTGGACCACGTTGAGGCCGATGGGACCGCAGCCGAAGACGGCGACGGTGGCCCCGGGCTGCACCTTGGCGGTGTAGATCACCGCGCCGACCCCGGTGGTCACCGCGCAGCCGAGGAGGCAGACGCGGTCCAGCGGGGCGTCCTTCCGAATCTTGGCGAGGGCGACTTCCGGCACGACGGTGTACTGGCTGAAGGTGGAGGTGCCCATGAAGTGGTAGGCCTTCTGCCCCTGGTAGCGGAACCGGGGGTTGCCGTCCATCATGGTCCCCTCGTAGTAGCCCTTGTCATCCAGGAAGGAGCAGAGGTTCTGCTCCGGGTCGACGCACTCCGGGCAGGTGCCGCACTCCGCGATGTAGAGCGGCACGACGTGGTCGCCCTCCACCAGGGAGGTGACGCCGGCGCCGGTCTTGACCACCACGCCGCCCCCCTCATGGCCGAGGATGCGGGGCTTGAGGGCGTTGTAGTCCACGTTGTCGCCGCCGTCCATGTACCAGATCTCGGTGTGGCAGAGGCCGGTGGCGTCCAGCTTGACCAGGCATTCGCCGGGACCCGGATCGTCCACCTCGATCTCATCCACGATGAGCGGCTTCCCGATCTCAGTGAAGATTGCGGCCTTGGATTTCATGGAGTGTTCCTTGTGGTCAGGGGGAGGTCCAGAGGGGTCTAACAAGGGACCATACGCGAAAGGGGGGTGAGCTTGGCTCACCACCGAGTGTTCGGCGCGGCTACCGCATGGCCCTTCGGCACTTTGGCTGATGAGGCCCTTCCGACCCGGCTACGAGAGGAACAAAGCCAGCGTGGAGCACAAGGGGCAGGAGGAAACACGAACTGCGTTGAACATAAGCCATTGAGCCACTTGCCTAGGAATGGAACGCACTTGATGTCGCAGTTGGAGCAGTCGGTAACGATAGACGCAGCGATCCTTCACGCAATCGCAGACGACATCCGCGAGGCATACCTTTCTGATGAACGCACTTGGGTTGTCGGATTCAGCGGAGGCAAAGATTCCACAGCACTTCTACAGATCATCTACTATGCACTCCGAGCACTGCCGAGAAGCCAGCTAACCAAGCAGGTCTACGTAGTTGCATCGGACACACGAGTAGAAGCCCCGCAAATCTCAACACGCATTCGAGAGGAGTTGGAGAGAATCCAAACTGCAGCCGATAAAGACGTGCTGCCATTCAAGACGAATCTTGTCTTTCCAAAGCTTAACGACACATTCTGGACCAATTTGATTGGACGTGGGTATCCTTCGCCGACTAGCCACTTCCGATGGTGCACTGACCGCTTGAAGATTAAGCCAGTCAGCGCCTTCATTCAGAATGTGATTGATAAATCCGGAGAAGTAGTGATTGTCCTGGGTGCCCGAAGGGATGAAAGTAGTACTCGGGCGCAGGCCATGAAGCGGAGCGACCTCCAAGGGAATCGATACCGGCCGCACTCCGAATTATTGCGAGCGTGGGTTTACACGCCAATCTCTGAACTGAGTTCCAACGACGTTTGGACTTATATTCTACAGGTGCCAAGTCCGTGGGCTGGTGACAATCGCGGCCTCATATCGTTATACAAGCAGGCGAGTGGTGGAGAATGTCCCTTGGTCATCGACACGAGTACGCCATCTTGCGGGAACAGCCGGTTTGGTTGCTGGACCTGCACCGTGGTGGAACGAGATAAGTCGATGGAAGCGCTTGTGGAGTCTGGCGAGGATCATCTTGAACCATTACTCGAGGTCCGCGACTTTATCAAGCAAGTCCGGGACTCACCTGGTGCTAGATATGATTTGCGGCGGAACGGGACTATTCCATATCGCCGTGGGACTGATCGCTCCGAAGTGCTTACCAATACAGGACCATTCACCCATACTCTGCGCATGGAAGTCCTCAGGCGTGTCTTAGCTGCACAAAAAGAATCTGGCTTATCCCTGATTGAGGGGGATGAGCTTTCTCTGATTCAGGAAATCTGGTCACTTGAGGAGAATGATCACCCACAGAAGCCGAGGATTCCTGCAGACGGAGTGAAACGCATTCACCAGCATGTGTATGAGGGAGGTCCCATGCCCACATTTGGAAGCGATTATGAGTTCTTGGAACACGAGGATTGGCTCCTAAAGGCTGCTTGCGACACACATGAGTTTCCTTTCGAGTTAATGAGGGAGCTGCGAAACGTGGAGGAGGAGCATGGGCATCTCAAGCGCCGGCACGGGCTTCCAGAGCAAATGCGCGATTTGATTCGAGCCGAGAGTAACCGCCTCTTCCAATCAAACAGTTCGGGTGGTTCTACCGATTAGGCAGATCGCTGCAGGATTTACGAGGAATCTATGGCTTGGCAAGGAATCACAATCGAACGTTTGGAGATGGTCAACTTCAAGCGCTTTTATGGACCACACATCATCCAGCTGTCGTCGCAGCCGGAACTGGGCAAACCTCTGGTATTAATTGGCGGCGAGAATGGACGTGGCAAGACATCTATACATGAAGCGATTAACTACGCACTATATGAGGATGAAGACCTGCCGGGTGTAACTACCCGGCCGAACTATCTGAAGGCTGTCTCTGACCGACTGAATCGTCGCGCTCTTGACGAGGGAGCGACAAGCTTTTCTGTAGCTCTCGAGATTACTGGAGTCACCGGCGGGTCTCCTCGAAGTATGCGAATTGAGCGTGAGTGGGAAGTGAGTGTCCAAAAGCGCGAGGCTTTTCGATCCAAGCTTACAATCTCGGAAGCTGGTCGCCCTGTGGACTTTTTGCAAGACAGCCCCGCCGCATACCAAGAATTCTTAAGAAGCTTGCTCCCCCCGCGCGTTGCTCCATTCTTCTTCTTTGATGGTGAGCGGATTCAGGAGTTTGCCGACGATGATAACAGCGGCCGCAGACTCGTCGAGGCCATCGAGGATATACTGCACATTTCAGTATACAAGACACTAAGAAACGATCTCAAGACATTCGTTGTTGAGCACCTAGAGAAAACTGAGGTCAAGGCTAACGAAGCAGATGACTACTTCGAGTTGCAGAAGGATAAGGAGCGGATTGATTCAGAATTAGAAGCTGCAAAGCATCAACTGGCCGACCTCGAATGGGATCGTAATGAACTGCTCGGTCGGCAACGCCAAGTGGAAGATGAGTTAAACCGTGTCGCAAGCCCTCATTCAGCTGATCGTGACACGCTGATAGAGAAGCGCTCTCACCTTGCGCTCGAAGCCGAGAATGTAAAGCGTACGCTGCAAGAGTGTTTTGAATCACTTCCCCTCGTACTCTCTGGCCGTATTCGGCAAGAGGTGCTCGGTCAGATTGCTCGGGAGCGCGACACGTCCAATCAGGGTCTAAGTCAATCAGAAACGGAAGCAAAGCTAGTCGAACTCGGCAGTAGGCTATTCTGCGTTCCAGCGATGGATCTGTCGGCTTTGATGAGACTGTCAGATCTCCAGGCGCAGTACTACTCGGATCGATATCACTCTCTTGCGGCTCAAGTATTCGCATTCAACACGCCTGTCGTGAGTGCGGCTCTTCACGACGTGGGTGAGCCTGCGCGGAACCGCATCATTAGGCGTTTAGAGGGGGTTTCAAGCACCGCAGCGGGCCTGCGTGATGCACTCAACAGGCGTGAGCGACTAGCTGCCGAATTGAGGGACGTTGAAAACAAAATACAATCCACTTCCAGTGACCCTCGAGTTGGCGAGCTCATCACAGAAAACCGCAACTTATCAGCTAGGGTGGGAGCGATCGAGGTTGAAGCACGCACATGTGGTGCAAGCATTCAAAGATTGACCTCGGATTTGGCAGCTCGTCAGCGGCAGATCGAAGATAGGCTGGAGAAGCGCCGCGTGACTACACGTGCGAAGATGGATGTTAAGCTAGCACAGACAGCACGGCGGGTTCTGGACGACTTCATCATCCGGTTAGCTCCCGAAAAGTTGAGGATACTGAAGTCTCGAATGGAAGAGATGTACCATTGCTTGCTCAGACCCGAGGACCCTGTTGCTTCGATCGATATTGACCCCCAGACATGGCAGGTGATCCTTTACGACGAGAAGCATCGGCCGCTTGAGAAGCGGGTATTCTCTGCAGGAATGAGGGAGATTTACGCCCTCTCACTGCTTTGGGCCTTGGCGAAGTCTTCGGGCCGAGATTTTCCCATAGTTATCGATACCCCTGTTGGGCGACTCGACTCTGCAAATCGAAGGTCATTGTTTGAGAAGTATCTCCCAAACGCCGGCCACCAAGTCATCGTGCTTTCAACAGATACCGAGGTGGATGTCGAGTGGGCGAAGAAGTTGGCACCCTTCACCGCAAGGCAGTATCGACTGGACCACGATCCTAGGACTAACTCTACTGTCGTCCGCCCAGGGTACTTCTCGTAATTAGGGGCGCACTAATGCTGATTCCGAAAACGTCCGCTGAAGCAAGAGACATCCTGACGGCGCTTCATTCCAAATCTGGTGTTAGACCGAACCTCTGGGCACGTGCTGCGATTGGATACTCCCTCTCTCTTGAGGAGCTTCCAGACGAACGGCATTATGATAGTGATGGAAGCGAGCTTCCGCCGCGGGTTTTGCTTGGAACTGACGACGAAGTAATCCTTGCACTGCTTCGGCAAAGACACGGTGCTGTGATCGAAGGCGGAGACACGGGAAAGCTATTGAAGCTTCATTGGGAGAGAGGGTTGCGCTTCTTCTCCTCGGAATTCGCGCGTCTCAACCGGCGAGGAGATGAGTTGATTCTCTCTCTCTTGGCGATGTCAACGGATGGAGTTTCCGAAGCCACCAAGGTTGACGAGTCGCCCGTGCCTGCGGGTGGTTCCTTTCAGAAGACTTTGGAGATCGGAGCAAACCTCCGGACTGGCGTGCTGGTGCACCACTCACTCAACGGGCCGGGATTGGCGCCTCACGTGGCTCTGATGGGAAAGAACGGAACGGGTAAGACTCGGACTGGCCTGAAGCTCTTAGAGTCGCTCTGGACATCTGCGCCTTATCGGGTGCCATTCTTGATCTTTGACTATGCCAAGGGCGATATAGCATCTAACTCAGCGTTTTGCAGTGCTACATCAGCTCGCGTGATCAAACTCCCGGACGTGCCTATTCCCCTTGCACCGCTGGCGCTCCCTAGGCGTGATCGTATTTCCGTTCAGATTGCGGCCCGTCGGTTCCGCGACACAATCAGCTCGGTGGTAAGGCTTGGTCCAGTGCAAGGGGATCGATGCGTTGGTATCATCGAGCAGTTGTTTAGCGTGTCAGGGCTAGTAGGTCAGGAGTCCAACAGAACGCCGGATTTATCTGATCTTCTGGCAGTTGCTCTACAAGACTATCAGGCAAACGGTTGGAAGGAAGACAGCCTCATCTCATGTTTGCGTGAGTTCGGTTCGTTCCCACTGTTCAGAACAGCACAGGAGAGTGACAAGCATCAGTTCTTTGAGGTTCCACACATAATTGACGTGCACCGGCTTCCTGAAGTGCTTCGAAAACTTGCGGTGTTCCTTACAATGGATCGCCTCTACTCAGAGATAATGGAGCTTCCTGACGCCCCACTGGATTCCGAAGGAAACCGGAAGCTTAAGCTCGTGGTTGCCATTGACGAAGCACATCACTACCTTCCGTGCAAGCAGCAGACGCTCGAAGCAATGGTGCGCGAAGTCAGGTCAAAAGGGGTCGGTGTTTGGCTGTTCTCGCAGTCGCCTGACGACTTTGATCAGTCCCGATACAATTTCTCGAGGGAGATGGGGCTGTCGATAGTATTCTCTTGTGTTCTAGAGAGACCGAAGATGTTGGAAGCCGTGCTGGGAGGGCGTGTGGAGCCAAGACGCCTGTCGCAACTGCCAACCGGAGTCGCTCTTTGTAGACCTTCAGGATCAGACGCTGCACTGGAAGTACAGGCTTGGCAGCCTTAGTCGCTGATTCGATAGACCGACATCAACCGGACCAGACTAATGCGCCTTCATCTGTCTAAGGAGTGGTTCGATCGAGCACTCGCCGCTGAGGAGCATGCCGATGTCGCGGCGGGTGTACTCGCCGCTGATTTCCGTCGATCAGTGAACGCAGCCCTGGGGTTGCCGAGGGAACTCGGAGTCACTCCGATGGTGAGCCGAGTCCCGAAGAGGGCCGGATTCAACTCCCAACGCTCCGCATCGCACCCTCGACCACGCATCCGGGTAACGCGGCGGGGGTAGGTTACGTTCGGGTTGGGAGTAAGCCGCAGGTCGAGCACTTCCTGAAATGGTGCTTGGGCCGCTTCATCCGCTGGCCGGCACCTTCCCACGCGCGCTACGAGCCTTCCGGGTCGTAGCCCAGGTTGGGGGCTAGCCAGCGCTCCGCATCGTTCAGCGGCATGCCCTTGCGGCGGGCGTAATCCTCCACCTGGTCCTTGCCTAGCCGGCCGACATTGAAGTAGCGGCTCTCCGGGTGGGAGAAGTAGAGGCCGGAGACGCTGCTGCCGGGGTGCATGGCGTAGTGCTCCGTGAGCTGGATTCCGGCACGGTCCTGTGCGTCCAGGAGCTGGAAGAGGGCGCTCTTCTCCGTGTGGTCCGGCTGGGAGGGGTAGCCCGGCGCGGGACGGATGCCGCGGTACTCCTCGCGGATCAGGGCGTCAGGGGTGAGGGCTTCGGCTTGACCATAGCCCCACTCGCGCCGGACGCGCTGGTGCAGGTACTCCGCGAAGGCCTCCGCCAGGCGGTCCGCCAGGGCTTCGGCCATGATGGCGTTGTAATCGTCATGGTCGGCGCGGTAAGCGTCACGGAGCGCCTCCAGGCCGTGGCCGGTCGTCACCGCAAAGGCGCCGAGGTAATCCTGCACGCCGCTCTCGACCGGCGCGATGAAGTCGGAGAGGGCGTAGTGGATCGGCTCCGCCTGGCCCTTGTCGGCCTGCTGGCGCAGGGTGTGGAAGGTGACCGTTGGCTGGTCCGTGTTGGAGGGAGCGGGTGCGGAGTTGGAAGGCTGTGGAGTAGGAGTAGGATTAGGAGTAGGAGTAGGATTAGGAATGACTTGGATGTCATCCCCTACTGCATTGGCGGGGAAGAAGCCGTAGGCCCCCTTCGCCGCCAGGAGCCGCTCCTCCACGATGCGCTTCAGGATCGCCTGGGCATCCTCCATCAGCTCCTTCGCCCGCTCCCCCACCGTCGGATCCTCGAAGATCTGCGGGTAGCGGCCCTTCAGCTCCCACGCGTGGAAGAAGGGGGTCCAGTCGATGAACGGCACCAGCTCGGCGATCGGGACTTCGACCGTCTTCACGCCGAGGAACTCCGGCGTGGGGACGTCCATGCGCTCCCAGTCGCTGCGCAGGGCGTGGGCGCGGGCCTGCTCCAGGGAGAGCAGCTTCTGGTCCCGGCGGCCTGCGGCGTGGCGGACGCGCTGGCCCTCCTGCTCCTCGCGAACCTCCTGCTCGAAGCCGGCGCGGAGGTCATCGCTGAGGAGGCGGCCGACCACGCCAACCGCGCGGCTGGCGTCCTGCACGTGGACCACCGGCTGGCCGTAGTGCGGCGCAATCTTGATGGCGGTGTGGGCACGGCTGGTGGTCGCTCCGCCAATCAGCAGCGGCATGGTGAAGCCCCGGCGCTGCATCTCACGCGCCACATGGGCCATCTCGTCCAGGCTGGGCGTGATCAGGCCGGAGAGGCCCACCATATCGACCCCATGCTCCCGGGCGGCGTCGAGGATCCGGTCGCAGGAGACCATGACGCCCATGTCAATCACCTCGTAGTTGTTGCACCCCAGGACCACGCCCACGATGTTCTTGCCGATGTCATGGACATCGCCCTTGACGGTGGCCATCAGCACCTTGCCCTGCGCCTGCCGCAGGCCGGTGCGCTCCTTCTCCTCCTCCATAAACGGCATCAGGTAGGCGACCGCCTTCTTCATGACGCGGGCGCTCTTCACCACCTGCGGCAGGAACATCTTCCCCTCGCCGAAGAGGTCGCCGACGACGCTCATGCCGGCCATCAGCGGCCCCTCAATGACGTCCAGCGGGCGGGCGAGCTGCTGCCGCGCCTCCTCCACATCCTGATCGATGAAGTCGACGATGCCCTTGACGAGGGCGTGGGTCAGCCGCGCCTGCACCGGCTGGGAGCGCCACTCCTGCTCGATGACGGCGGAGGGACCCGCCTGCTTGACGGTATCGGCGTAGGTGAGGAGGCGCTCCGTGGAGTCGGGGCGGCGGTTGAGTAGCACGTCCTCCACAATCTCGCGCAGTTCCGCCGGGATCTCCTCGTACACGGCCAGCATCCCGGCGTTGACGATGCCCATGTCGAGGCCAGCGCGGATAGCGTGGTAGAGGAAGCAGCTGTGCATCGCCTCGCGGACGGCGTTGTTGC
>JANPLG010000235.1:0-4122 GCA_031426395.1 Actinomycetes bacterium | reverse complement strand
CCGCCGTGGATAAGGAGCAGGGGGCGTGAGCGCCATTCCCGAACCGCGTCTTCCGGCGCGATTTGCCGGAGGTCTGCTCCGACCAACTCCTCAGCCCTCATGGCCACACGCCGGCTCACTGGCCCTCTCAGCGAAGGCGGTAGCCAGAGGAATTGCCGATCCACCACATCGTCAAGGCGAGCGAAGGCTGAGTCCGTGACTACCGCGTCAACGTTGGGGTCGCGGGCCGCAGCGAGGAGTGCCGTTGCACCACCCATAGAGATTCCATAAAAGCCAAGTCTCTCCAATCCGGCTGTATCGCGCAGCCAGTTTCCAGCAGCCAGGAGGTCGTCCTGCTCATGGTAGCCATAGCTGCAAAGCCCACCCGGCGAGACCCCCATCGAACGATGGTCGAAAAGAAGCAGACTGAGCCCTGCTTCGTGGAGTGGCCGAAGCATCGTGAAGAACTGAGAACGGCCGGCGTTGTGCCCGTGACTGAGTACCACCCCTGCCTTGGATCCCGGGGACGGCACGTACCACGCGGCGAGCTGTTGCCCCTCTCGCTCCAAGCGCACGCGCTGGTACTGGAGGCCGGCCATGGCGGGCGTCGCGTAGGCGGGCATCCGCATCGGCCGGACGATGGTCCATGCTATGCCATCGCACGCCTTGGCCAGGGCGCGGTCCCTTAGCCGACTTGGGCGCTGTAAGGTACTCATCGCCCAATGCTACCCGGATTCCTGAAGGATACACCCGGGCCAAGGGTCCGGGTTTCCTGGATGCAAGGACCCAGTTCCGCCGGGACATACCGCTACCCTCACACGACTGAGAAGCCGCGACGGTCGCCGGAGAGGTGATGGCGCCGGATGCTGTGCCGTAGTCTGCCCTGCGTGACGCCGAGGGCCACGGCGGCGCGCGACAGGTCCCATTGGCTCTCTTCCAATGCCGCCAGGACCATCCGCCGCTCCGTCTCATCCAGGGCTGCAGGGAGGGGGGCACGCTGGAACTGAATGGCGTCCCGGCCGGTGACGTGCGGGGGCAGGAGTTCGGTCCCGATCTCGCGCACCTCATCGGCGGCCAAGGCGACGGAGTGCTCGATGGCATTCTCCAACTCGCGGACATTGCCTGGCCAGGAGTGGGCTTCCAGCATCTCCATCGCACCGGAGGTCAGTCCGGTGAACGAACGGCCGTCCCGCTTCGCGAATTTGTCAAGGAAGTGCGTGGCCAGTAGCGGGATGTCTTCCTTGCGGTCGCGCAAGGTCGGCATTTGGATCACGACGACACGCAGACGATAGTAGAGGTCCTCGCGGAACTCGCTCTTCCCGATCGCCTCCACCAGGTCCCTGTTGGTCGCGGCGACCAGGCGAACGTCGACTTTGATCGGCTTCTGGCCACCGACGCGGTCGACCTCGCGCTCCTGGAGGACGCGCATCAGCTTCGCCTGTACGCCCAGGCTGATGTCGCCGATCTCATCCAGGAAAAGCGTGCCGCCATCCGCTAGTTCAAAGCGCCCGATCCGCTGATTTGCGGCACCGGTGAACGAGCCTTTCTCGTGCCCGAACAGTTCGCTCTCCAGCAGTTCGCTCGGAAGGGCCGCGCAGGATACGGCCACGAAGCGGCGTGCGGATCGCGGGCCAGTCTGATGCAGCGCTCGTGCCACCAGCTCCTTGCCGGTGCCGCTCTCCCCCAGGATCAGCACGTTGGCGCGGCTCTTCGCGGCCCGCTCGATGCTGCGATAGATCTCCTGCATCGCGGCACCGGCGCCGATCATCGTGCCGAGCTTGGCGCGTGGGACCGCTGTGGTCGCCGCCGGAGCGGCCGCCGGGTTGGCGACCTGGCGCTTCAGGTAGGCGCGCTGCACCGCCGCCTTGACTTTCTCCAAATCGAAGGGCTTGGTCAGGTAATCGAAGGCACCTTGCTTCAGTGCCTGGACGGCGTTGTCGATGGTGCCGTAGGCGGTGATGAGCAGCACGGGCGCGGGGTTGGCTCCGGGCGGGGTGCGGTCCTGAAGGCGCTGCATCAGCTCCACGCCCGTCATCTCCGGCATGGATAGGTCGGTCAGGACAACGTCCGCTTCGCCGGAGAACGAGTCGTCGAGGGCTGCGGCGGGGCTGTTGTGGACGCGCACTTCCCAGCCGGAGCGAGTGAAGAAACTCCCCAGCACGCGCGCAACGTTCACTTCGTCATCCACGATCAACAGACGGCCCACACCCTCGTTCACCATTGATTCGCATCCCATCCTAGTAGCGTGTCAGGTTACTTCTGACAGGTCGAAAGGGAGAGTGGGTGAATAGGGGAATCGGAGACATCGTGGCCTGAGCTATCTCCCACTCACCCTCTCTTCCATTCTCCCATTCCGCCGGAAACGCGCAAATCTCTCTTGACGGACTACCAGTTACCCGAACTGGGCCGCTCGCTGATTAAACTGCCTGCATCCGCCCACGCTGCCGTGACGAGAGGATGTTCATCTCCTCCCGGTACTTCATTACCGTGCGGCGCGCGACCGTCACCCCCTGGCGGCGCAGGATGTCCGCGATGTCCTGGTCGCTGTAGGGTGCCTTTGGGTCCTCGGAAGCCACGACGTTGGCCACGAGCTTCCGCACGCCCAGCGCCCGGTCGAAGAAGAAGGATAGCGGCACCACGCGACCGCTTGGCATCTGCAGGAACTTGTCCGCCAGGGCACGGCTGATGGTGCTCTCGTGGACCTGCAGAAACGTGGAAAGCTGTGATTGCGTGAGCGGCCGGAGATCTTCCTCCTGCTCAAATCGGAAGTAGGCCTCCTGCTCCTCGACCATCATCTTCGCCACCCGGCGCAGGATGGTCTGGCGGTCTCCCAGCGACTTCATGAACATCTGCGCGCGCTGAACGTAATCCGAGACGTGGCGGCGCTCCGCCTCCGAATAGCGGTCCGGCTGATCACGCATCCGCTGCCAGAGGCGCGCGTACCGGGTGTTGAGCTGAACATCCGGTAGTTCATCGCCGACCACGATGAGCTGGAGCTGTCCCTCTTCGTCCAGGGTCACGGTTACGTCCGGGCGCACCCGAGGTTGGCGGTTAGCGGTGGCCCGCTGCCAACTGGGGCGATAGGCGCTGCCCGGATAGGGCTTCAGATGCCCCCGGATCCAGCTCCCCAAGGCTTCCGCCTCTGCAACGGTTACCTTCAGTCCCCGTGCTATGACGGGCCACTTCCCTGCGGCCAGCTCTTTCCAGTAGCGCTCAAGAATCACCTCGACGTGAGGCGGGGCGGTGCCTTCCACGCGGCCCGCACGTGCCTGAATGAGGAGGCATTCCTGCAGGCTCCTCGCGCCGACGCCGGTTGGATCGAGGGTCTGCAGTCGCTGGAGCGCCTCGGCGGCGGCTTCCGGGCGCAGGCCGAGCGCCTGGGCTACGTCATCCAGGTTGCATCGGAGGTAACCGTCATCGTCCAGGTTGTCGATGAGATACTGTCCAAGGGCGAGCAGCCGCTCTCCGGCCACGGAGCCCCACTGCGCCAGGAGGTGGTCCCGCAGCGTCTGCGGTGATTCCACGAGGTCGAGCGTGTCGAGGTCCTCGGCCGGCGGAAGATCGGAGCCTTTGGCCGGGCGCGGCCCCTCCGCGCTGGCGAGGGCTGCGGCCCAGAGCGCGCACTGACCGCACTGCCGCCCGAGGAGATCGCATTCCAAGCAGCGGCGGTCGTCCACCGCATCCAGGGCGGGATTCTCGGAGACCTCGTGGGTCAGGCATTGCTGCAGCTCCAGCGCGGACATCTGCAGTAGCCGATTGGTGAGCAGAAGCTGCGGATCGGCCCGCTGTTGCATCCGCTGACTTTGAAGTTGTCGCTGCAACATTCCCACGAGAACGCCGTCCCTTGCCCCGGTGACCCGCCATGCAATCGAGCGGCGGGTCAAGTGAGATTATGGGAATTCGGCATCGTTCCTTAACGGCCCGTTCCGGGAGGATGCAACTCGTCTGGCCAGGAAGCGTCGAAACAAAGCGGTCGGTCGACTGCGGGTTGGCTTGGGCGGCAGGTTGGACGCGACCAATGTTTTGGCCGATCCGGTCGCGTGCGGTATAGCTGCGCTTGGTATCGACCATGAGGCTTTTTTATTGGCGGCAGAAGAGGGTGTGCCTGGCATGGCGCCATTGGATCGTATCGCCTTTGAAAAG
>JANPLG010000234.1:0-8262 GCA_031426395.1 Actinomycetes bacterium | reverse complement strand
ATTTCCGGTGGATGCGCGACAGCTTCTTTCTGGTCTGCAGCCTCGGCAACCAGATCCTTCGCCTGGATGCGCAGTGCCGGGTGATCGACCGAATGCAGATTGTGGAGGACGAGCGCGACATCTGCCACGTGAACTGCCTGGCGGAGATGAACGGAGAGCTGTACTGCTCCATCTTCACGCTCAGCCCCGGAGAGCGCGCCGAGAAGCGGCTGACGGGTGCGTGGCACACGGAAGGGAAACTGCTGCGGCTGGACTGGGACGGCAAGCGCTTCGAAGTGGTGTACGAGCCGCTGGGGCAGCCCCACAGCCTCATTCCCTGCGGCGACTGGTTCTACCTGGTGGAGTCACACACCTCGCGCCTGACACGGATCGACCCCCAGCGGGGCGTTGCCGAGCCGGTCCGCCAGTTCCAGGGCTTCCTTCGCGGCCTCGCCATCAATCCTCAAGAAGCGGTGATGGGCGTCTGTATCATGTATGAGCGGGATCGGAAGCGGCTTCAGCCCCTGCCCAAGGTCAAGCAGTGGCTGGAGCGGAAGTTTCCCTTTTCGGGAGTGGTGGTGCTGGCGCCGAAGAGCTGGCGCACCCGTCGCCGCATCCCGCTGGACGGGGCGGAAGTGTACGAAGTTCTTCCGCTTGACGAATCTCAGAACGGATCTCACTAAAGGTCGGCACCGGGCTATGTGGTGGTTTTTCAAGCGCCCGCTTCCGGACCCCGGCGACCCGAACGTCCTCTTCCTACGGCCGTACACCGGTTTCGGCGATCACCTGATGCTCTCCGCCGCAATGGAGGGGATCCACGCGGCCCGGCCGGAGATCCGGTTCCGGATCCTGGCCCAGCACCCGGAACTCTTTGAGCACAATCCGCGGGTGGAAGAGGCGCTTCGGCTGAAGCACGTCAAGCGGCGTGACCCGAAGTGGGTCGACCGCTACCACGTTTGCGGGCACCGGCCCCCGGAAGAGCGGATCGGCCAGACATCCGGCCACCTCATCGACGACGTCTACGACGCGATCCGGGACACCACCGGCGTAGACGTCACTTGTCGAGCCCGCGAACCCCGCATCTACCTCACCAAGAAGGAGCTGGCCTTCCAGAAGTCTCGCCTGGAGCGGCTGCCGCGGCCCCGTGTGGCGGTGGTGACGCACGGTAAGTCGAGCGTCCGCCTCCCGAACAAGATCTACCCTCCCGACCAGTGGGCGCGGCTCTCCGCGCTGCTGGCCGCCCGCTTCCCCACGGTGATCCAACTTGGGGCCAAGCAGGACGGTCCGGGAGAACCAGGCACGATCGACATGCGGGACATCGGCTATCGGCATACCGCTGCCGTGCTGCGCCACTGCGACCTGCTGGTCTGCCACGTGGGCGGGATCATGCACCTTGCCGCCGCCCTGCGGGTCCCCACGCTGGTGCTGTACGGCGCGGCGGAGCACCCGGAGATCAGCGGCTACCCTTGGAACCGCAACCTCTTCACGCCGATCGACTGCGGCCCTTGCTGGTCACGGGAGCCATGCCCCCACCTCTCATGCATGCGCCACCTCACCCCGGAACTCGTCCTGCGCGAGGCCGAAGCGGCGCTGCAGAACCTCTCCGAGGGGCGCTCCGCATCCCACGGCTTCACCCATGTTCCGGGAGCCGCGCTCCTACCGGCTCTCGCCACCCTCTGATCTGATGGCAAAACTCCTCATCACGAACCACACCCCGTCGGAAGAAGGCGGCGTCTTCCTGCTGGACACCCTCGCCAACGGAAGGTCCGGCGAGCTGCGCCGCGTCTCCGAGGTCCCCGCGCGCGGGATCACGCGGGGTCCTGACGGCCTCTACTTTGTCGAGAACTACGGCGGCATCTACCGGCTCGACCCGAAGGATTGGTCGACCACCAAGATGGGCGAGTGCGGCCTCACCTGGTGCCACGACCTCAAGTACTTCGGCGGGGAGTTCGTGGTGGTGGCGAGCAAGGGCAACCGGGTCGCGAAGCTGGACGGTCAGTTCCAGGTGAAGGACGAGATCCGCATTGTCGACGACCCGAACGACGTCTGCCACGCCAACTGCCTGGAGGAGGTGAAAGGGCAGATGCTCCTCTCCATCTTCACGCTGGCGCCCGGCACGCGGGAGCAGAAGCGCGGCTCCCACACCTGGCGGCATGAAGGCAAGATTGTCCGGCTAGACTGGGATCGCAACGGCTTCGACGTGGTCTACGAGCCGCTCTCGCAGCCGCACAGCCTTGTCTGGCGGGATGAGCAGGTCTACCTCTGCGAGAGCTTCACCTCCAAGCTCTGCCGCATCGACCTGAACCGGAAGCAGCGGGAAGAGCTGGGGTCCCTGGAGGGGTTCGTCCGCGGCCTCGCCTTCGCGGGGGAGACGAACTTCGTGGGAATCAGCCACAAGCGGGCGAAGAAGTCCCAGCCGATTCTCCGCCTCATCGAGAAGTGGCGGAGCTGGTGCGGCGTGGTCGAAGTCGACGCGCGCACCTGGAAGCCGATCCGCCGTTTCAAGATGAAGGGGACGCAGGTCTACGATCTGCTCCTGATCGAACCGTAGCGAGAGGATGAACGAACTCGGCATCTTAGCGGAGGAGCCGAAGCTGGACCGCCGCTGCATCGATCCTTTTGAACCGGCTCGCATTCTCGAACGTGGAGTCCAACATGCCTCGTAGACGCTCGTTTCTCGCCGGCTGCTTCATGCTTTGCACATCCGGCGCGCTCTGCCAGGCGGCCGGCACCCTTCAAGCCTTCGCGGGAACCGGCGCTGCGGGCTACGCCGGTGACGGCGGCCCAGCGTCGAAAGCCACGCTGAACTAGCCGTTCCACATCAGCCAGGACCGGCAGGGGCACTTCTACATCGCGGACACGGTCAACCACTGCATCCGCCGGGTGGACGGCAAGAGCGGCGTCATCTCCACGGTGGCGGGCAACGGCCAGAAGGGCTATACCGGCGACGGTGGCCCAGCGACCCAGGCGACCATGAACGAGCCCTACGGGGTCCTGCCAGACCGCGAGGGCAACCTGTTCATTGTCGACCGCCTCAACGCGGCGATCCGGCGCGTTGACCGCAAGTCGGGGATGATCACCACCTACGTCGGCACAGGGATCAAGGGCTATGGAGGCGATGGCGGTCCCGCACGGAAGGCGCAGATGAAGGAGCCGAACGCGCTCGACTTCGATCCCTCCGGCAACCTCTACGTCGCGGACGTGAGCGACCAGCGAATCCGCAAGATCGATTCGGGCACCGGCATCATCAGCACGGTCGCCGGCACGGGAAAGCGCGAATTCTCCGGCGACGGCGGCCCGGCGGCGCAGGCGGGCATCCAGGGCGCGCGGGGTGTCGCCTTCGCCTCCGATGGGACGATGTACGTCTGCGAGCGCGAGGGGAACCGCATCCGGAAGGTCGATCCCGCCACCGGCGTCATCACCACCGTGGCGGGTACCGGCGCGAAGGGCTACACCGGAGACGGCGGACCCGCCCTGAAGGCGACCTTCAACGGTCCGAAGTGGATTACGGTCGGCCCGGATAGCGGCGTCTATATCGTGGACACGGAGAACCACTGCGTCCGGCGCTTCGACACCAAGGAGGGCACCGTGATGACGGTGGCCGGCGGTCGCAAGGGAGCGGAAGGCGACGGCGGTCCCGCGCTCCAGGCCGGCATGGACCGCCCCCACGGCTGCTGGGTGGATAGCAAGGGGAACCTCTTTACGGCGGATAGCAACAACCACCGGGTGCGTGTGAACCCGCTACGCTAGTGCTGAACTTGCTAACCCGTTCTACGTGGATCCCCTCCCACTGGACCGGGTCAACGACCTCGTCATCGTGAGCATCGACCTCACGCCGACGGAGGATCTCGCATAGAGAGATTCGAGAATGGCGTTCGCCGTCCAGAAGGAGATCTGGACCCAGGCGGTGAAACGCGATGCGAATGTCACCGTCACAGCGACGATGCTGGACCTGAGCGCTCACAGTGCTACGACCAACGTTGGCAATGCCGAGCTTCACCCTGATTGGCATGCACGAAAGCGCTACCTATGGAATCCAGCTATATAGCCCCGCGTAAAGCTCGCATTCTTCTCGCTGCCATCCTGATTTCGTTTGCGGGTTGCGCGTCCGTGATAGCTCAGGAAAAGGATGCGGCGCGTGTCGGTAAGATCTATTCGTGGTTTGAGAGCTACGGTGCAAACCCCGCACACATACGGCGCACGCTGGGGGCAACTCACAGGACCGTGGTGCGGCCGGTCAAGCCGCCCTACGGTCAGGGAACTTTGAAGAACCACGAACACGATCTCTATTACCCTGGGATGCGAGTTACGCTGTACCACGTGAATCCACGAATGGAGGACGGTGGCAAGTGGTTTGTCAAGAAGATGGATGTGTCGAACTCCAAGTACGCAATGAAGTACGGATTGCGGGTCGGGGCCACGAGGGACCATGTTCGTCGGGTATTGGGAAAACCCACACAGGAGAGTCCGACGTTGATCCGCTACGACATCAACTATGGTGATGAAGTCGTAGCCAATCCAAGAGATGGCGATAGTCACATCATTTTCAGGCTGAAACGAGGGGTGGTTGCCACGATCAGCGCGCTTTATTTCATCGACTAACTGCGCGGTGCAACGGGCTATGGACCAGCGGCGACGGATAAGACCTAAGGGATGGCATTCATTGGAGCAGGGTATGTTTCACGGTGGTCGGCCTGCTTCTACTTTGTGGAGGCAGTGCACTGGGCATTTGGGCGGAGATGCGAAAGATAGAGTCGCACCGATGGCTCGTCCAGATGGTCGTGCGGTCGGAGCGGGAGGCGGAGAGCCAACGGGAAACGGACCATCGGAACGCCGAAGCGAGGCGGCGCGGCGAAGCTACGGTAACGTTTGAACCTACGTTCACAAGAGGTGTGATCGATGAGCCGAGTGTGACGGCCGAGTACCAGCAGAACATTCTCAGGACTGCGGTGGCAGCCGGTTGTCTGGCCCTGGGAGTGGCGACGCTGGCCTTCGCGCAGGGTACGATACGATCGCGCTCGGACGAATGAGCCCGTACAGGAGGAGTAGTGCCATGCAAAGAGTGTCCCAACCGTTCCGGCACAGGGCGCAAGGCGTGCAGGTGGGTCTTGTGATTGCCGCGCTGGCATTGACGTGCGTGACGATAATCGGCACCGAGGCCGCATCCAGCCCCACGCGGACGAAGACGGGGTTTTTCTATCCAACGCTAACAGTTACGAGAGAAGATGTCGGTGTTACGACACCATTCTTGGCTGGGTCGCGGAGTTCTGATTCGCGTTACGACTTCGCCACCAAGGGCGAAGCCGCAGTGCATACCGGGGTTGATCTAAGCGCGCCCCTGGGAGCACCCGTCTACGCCTTGGCTGACGGTGAGGTCGATCTCGCGCTCTCGTCTGTTTCCCACAACGGCTTCGGATGGAGTACTGCAACGGGAAAGGTCGATAAGGGTGGCGTTCTCATCATAAAGCATTGGTTTCGCGACCTTGACGACACGACCCAAACGTTCTATGCACTCTACGGTCACCTTGATTTCCAGCACCTGAGCGCCTGGCTCCGAGGCAAGAAGCAGATCGGCGGGGGGAAGCCCTCCGTGATCGTGAAGGCGGGGGAGGAAGTCGGGCATATCGGCCCATGGAATCCCAAGTGGGGCTATCACCTGCATCTGGGGATACGCAAGGGCACCGTCCCAGCGAGTTACTGGGGTATGCTGCCGAAGAGTTTGGTGGACAAACCCGACGGCACCACTGATCGCATGGGGTGGGAGGATCCGTGGGAGTTCATTCACAAGTACGCACCAACCTCCGATCAGACGGCGATGTCTACGGTGATGCCTAAAGGGCGAACTATACGCGTGATAGCCTCGGGAGATTGGACGGATACGGGGGTTGCCGTCCGGCGAGGAGAATCCCTGATTATCCGCACCGAGGGACGTTGGTCTCATGGCGAAGAAGGAGATGGGGAGCTGCCCTACTATGGTGCCCAAGGCTACGAGAAAGTCGATCCAGCCGCAGTCCTGCCGAGAGCTCGAGTTGGTGAACTGATTGCGCGGATCGGTGCGGAAGGTCGTCCGGTTCGCTTGGGAGTCCGCACTACCTTCATGGCCGCAAAGGATGGCCGTGTGTATCTGCGCATGAATGACGTGCAGGGTCTCTATGAGAACAACCAGGGCGAACTGCGATGCGACATCGTTCGGAAGTGATCTCGAGCGGCATGGCAACGGCACCGGGCACGGCGGGGCCAGCCGCGTACGAGTAGTCCTTGGGACTGGGCCGATGCTTCGACCTCACTGCGATGGGCACTTCGGTGCGGTTGCTGCTGCATCAGTCCCCACTGTTGGTTTCGTTGGTGCGGTGTCTGGGTGTGCTCGATGCATAGTCGACTCGGAGGATAGATGAAACCCGCTCTGTTCGTTACGGTTCACCGAACGGCACTGGTAGTAGGCCTACTGCAGCTTGCTGTCTTTGGCATGGCGGCGGCTGCGCCTGGCACGGCAAAGCCAGCGGCGAGAAAAGCAGGCAAACCTATTGCTCGAAAGAGTGATTCACCAGAAGTGGCAGTAACCACCCTGCCTGTGGCACAGGTACGCGGGCAACACCGTCTGGCCACCGTAACAATCGACGGACAGCAGTATGCAAAGGCAGTCCAGTTGGCCAACTTCATCTTTGCTGGCAATCAGTTTATCGATTACAATATCGGAAAGCGTTTCCAGCGATTCCGTTCGCTGGTCGGTATCAGCGATAACGCAAGGACTGAGTTCGCGCTGGTGTATGTCGTGTATGGTGACGGTCAGGAACTCTACCGATCCAAGCTGATGAGGGTGGGGGACGCACCTGAGCGAGTTGACATCGACGTCACAGGCGTCTTGCGGCTCCGCTTGGAGGTTGAAGAAGGTGGTGAAGATCGATTAGTCGATTACGGTCCTCAGAACGCCTTCTGGGTCAATCCGAGGCTCGTCCGGGAGGGCGTGATAGCGCGCCCCACGGAGGTGAAGATCATCCTGAACGGTAATCCGCTCGTAACACAAGCCCCGATCGTAAAGGGAGAACCGCACATACCGATATCGCTGCTGCGCAAACTCGGGAGCTCGCTGCAAAATATCGAGTGGCACCCGGAACGTGGGGAAGTTCTGATAACAACCAGGTGAAGCCAGTAGTCGAATGGCAAGGTCCGGTGAATAGACCGCGCTCCTGGTGCCGATTCGATTCGGCGAGCGGCGTTGTGACGACGGTTGCTGTCGGTCGCATGAGCGCAGAGGGTGATGGCGGTCCCGCGCTCCGAGCCGGCAGCGTAGGGCGAAAACCATAACTATCGACCCGAGAGCGGCGTCTAAGCTTGTGAATCCCAACTTCCGAAAGGCCGCACGCATGGACCGTCACAATCCTTCTTCTGATCGACGCCGCTTTCTCGGCACGCTTGCCCTCGGTGCGGCGGCCTTCACCTCGCGTGGGCTGTTCGCGGATGAGCTGACCCGCACCCCTCCGCAGACGGAAGGCCCCTTCTACCCGGACCGCCTCCCGCTGGATACCGACAACGACCTGGTGATCCTCAGCAACAACTTCACGCCTGCGGTCGGCGAAGTCACGCATCTCACCGGCAGGATCCTCGACGCGCAGGGCGAGCCGGTTAAGAACGCGCTGGTAGAGATCTGGCAGGTGGATGCGAAGGCCGTCTACATCCACACGCAGTGCCCCGGCCAGGAGAAGCGCGACAAGCACTTCCAGGGCTACGGCAAGTTCCTGACCAACGCCAAAGGTGAGTACCGTTTCCGCACGGTGAAGCCGGTGCCGTATCCCGGCCGCACGCCGCACATCCACTACAAGATCAGCAAGGGCGGGCGCACCCTCCTCGTCACCCAGTGCTACGTCAAGGGCGAAGCGCAGAACGAGCGCGATGGCGTCTTCCGCTCCATCCCCGTCGGCAAGGCCCGCGAATCGGTACTGGTGGCCTTCGAGCCACTGCCCAAGAGCAAGGCCGGAGAACTGGTGGCAAAGTGGGACGTGGTGCTGGGAGGCACGCCTCGGGGCTAACAGCGTGTCGAGGATTTCTGGCAGGGGGAATGGGAGCGAAGGAGCGAGGGAGAGAGGGAGCGAGGGAGCGAGGGAACGAAGCGACCGTCACACCCACACACCCACTCACCACACACCCACTCTCCACACACCCACTCTCCACCCACCCACTCACCACGCTCTTTCGCTCTCATTTTCTCGCTCTCTATACAGAGATTCTGTATCTGCATGTGTATATTTGCGATGTCGTTCTCGCTCTGTGCGGAGTGTGTGTGTT
>JANPLG010000233.1:0-11537 GCA_031426395.1 Actinomycetes bacterium | reverse complement strand
TCCACGAGGTCCGCGCGGAGCCGCCCTCGTGCCACCACTGCTTCGCCACGATCTCCGCGTTGGCCGCAGGCGCGCCGCTCTTGCCTGCGGTGACGTAGATGAGCGCGTGATCCCGGGAGAGCTTCTGAATCACGGTAAGCTCCGTGACCGTGAGCACGGTGGCGGTGCGGATGCCGTCGACCGATGCCTCGACGACGTAGGTGCCGGGCTCCTTGATCGGGATGGGGATCGACTCGCTCACCCATTCATGCTTGTCGCTGTTCTTGGTGGGACGGTCCCACGCCCGCAATCGGGAGCCGTAATGGCGACGGGCGCCGGGAAACTTCCCGAAGTTCTGCTCAAAGCTCGCGAAGCGAACCGCCGGATCGTTCAACCGGTCCGCGCGAGCGACCACCGCTTCGAGGTCGACCCGATACAGCTCGAAGTGGACGGACTTCACGTTGCGGGTGGTCGTGGAGACTCCCAGGTATTCACCAGGCGCCGTGGGGCCAGGTCCGTGCATGGTGAGCTGGCGGCGGGTGATCACATCCATCTGTCGGCGAGCGTCTTCCACCCACTTGCTCTGGGGTCGCTCTTCCAGCAGGCGCCGGTACTCCGCGAGCGCGGCGGGGAACTGCTGAAGGTTCTCCAGGTAGCTGGCGAGCGTGTACTGCGCCTGGTCCCAGACGGAGTCGCCTGGGTAGTTCTTGACCAACTCCCGGAGCGGCTGGTCCGGCTTCCGGTCCTGGTACGGATACGGGATCTTGACCTGCTTCCCGTTCTCATACCGGACGGCGACGTTCTCCATCCCCTGGTGGTACTGCTGCAGCCAGACGTACTGCGCCAGGAGAGAGAGTGCCGCGCTATGAGCCTTCGCTCCCTCGCGCGCCTTCGCCAGTGACTCGATCTGCTCCAGCAGGTAGAGATGCTTCTTCGGAGGCGCCCAGTCCGGGGAGTAAGGCACGGAGACATCGAGTTTCCACTGCGGATCGGCCGGCGGTGCCCACTTCTTCTGGTTGGCCCAGATCCAGAGCTCCCCTTGCATCATCAGGGCGCGGTCAAGGTCGAAGTTGAGCTGAATCTCCTCCGCTTCCGTCTTCCGTTCAGCGCGGTATCGGGGATAAAGGACCCGGGCCGCCTCGAAGGCATCGCGGGCGTTCTGCTGGTCCTGTTCGTTCAGCCAGACCTGCTCGGGCTTCTCCGCGCCGGCGACCTGGGGAACGCTGTCGGCGCGCGTGACCTTGCCGCCGGTACGCCATGCCTGATGCGGCACGCCAAGGTAGAGCCGGCCGAACCAATAGAGCCCGCGCGGCTCCCAAACGGTGCCCCGGTGCCGCTTCACGAAGTCGAGGGTGTAGTCGAGGGCGCGGTCCCACTTCTGGCTCTTGCCCAGGCTGACCGCGACCCGGTACTCAACCTCATCCTTGCGCGCGGCGGGGACGCGACCACCGCCCAGCAGTCGCTCATAGCCCTCCAACGCCGAGGCGTAGCTCTTCTCCTCGTACAGCTTGTCCGCTTCCACCAGGGAGTCCGCTCGTGGCTCTGGCGCGGCCGTGAGTTGGGGCGCGGTGGCCGCGTGCAAGCCGAGCGCGAGGGCGAGAAGCCCGGTGACGCGTGCGACGAAGGGAAGGGTTGTGCGGCGGAACATGAGCAGCCTCGGGGAAGGGCGGATGCGGTCAGTCGGTGGAAGCGACGCGCGAACGGTGCCAGCTTCGTCAGTTGGATGAGACGGGGCGCCCGCAGGTTACGACCCCGCCGAGATACGCCTCGTTCCAGTGTGGCCCCGGCACGGGAATCGCGGACTCATTCGGACTGCGTAGCAAGCTCCTCGTGCGGCCTGGGCAGAACCCAGAGGGACTGTCGAGGATGCCGGGATTCCAGCAGGAGCAACCGGTCATCAAACGGGGTCGCCAGCGCCAAGTGGTCCGCCAGCGTGAGGGATTACCGATTGGCACGCAGTTCCCGCAACTGCTAGTTCATTTAGGCAGTGGAATTGTCTACCAGACCATTCCCCCGTCCAGCCCACCCGGACTCCACACCAAATCGTTCCGGGTAACGGCAACTCCCAGATCAACGTCTATAATCGCAACGTGTCCCACCGTCTCTCTCGTGCGCAGTTCATCCGGCTTGCATCCCTGGCACCTCTCGCCGGGATGGCGCACGGCTGTACCCGCCCGAAGTCGGTGATGCTGGAGCCGGAGCTGCTCTTCGGCCACAAGGGGGATCAGGACGGCAATTTCCGTATGCCGCGCGAGGTCGCCTTCTCCCCGGATGAGAAGCTCATCTACGTCCTCGACCGCACCCGAAGGGTCCAGGCATTCACGCGGGATGGCGAGTTCCAGACCCTCTGGACCACCCCTCCCGGACAGCTCGGCAATCCGCGCGGGATGGATGTCGCTCCGGACGGGACCCTCTACGTCGCCGATACGCACAACAACCAGATCGTCGTTTTCACTCCGGAAGGGAAGATGGTTCGGCGCTTTGGGGGGTATGGCAAGGAGCCGGGACGGTTCATCGCCGTCACCGACGTCACCCTCGATCGCTCCGGCAACCTCTGGACCGTGGAGTATGGCGCGCAGGTGGACCGTGTCCAGAAGCTGACCCCCACGGGCAAGCCGCTGCTGGCGTTCGGGGAGTTCGCCCAGGGGCGCGGCGGCGAGCACCCCGGCCGCTTCAGCCGCCCCCAGGGGATCGTTCAGGGACCGGACGACCACATCTACGTCGCGGACGCCGTCAACCACCGCATCCAGGTATTCACTACGGAAGGCAAGTTCGTGCGCACCTTCGGGCAGGTCGGCTCCCGCCCCGGAGAACTCCGCTACCCCTACGACGTCAACTTCGACCGCGCCGGCCGGCTTCACGTGACGGAGTACGGAAACTGCCGCGTCACCCTCTTCACACCGGAAGGTAAGCTCCTCACCTGCTTCGGCCGCCCCGGAAGGGAACGCGGCGAGTTCGATCATCCCTGGGGCTGCAACATCGCCAGTGACGGCACCCTCTATGTTTCCGATACCATGAACAATCGCATCCAGCGCTTTCCTGCTCTAGCTGTCTAGGCCGGAGGGAATGGAACGCGGATGACGCGGATGACGCGGATTGGACGGATCTTCGCGGATCATAGGACAGGAACGGAGATCCGGTCGCGCAGCGGATCGAGGAAACCAACGAATCAAGTGAAACCTTTACCTTCAGGCGAGCTTGCCTGCCTCGCAACCCCAATCAGTTCCGAATTCATCCGCGCTGATCCCTAAGATCCGCGTCATCCGCGTTCCATTCCCTCCAATGCCGGCGATTACTTTCTCGCACCCCTGGTATCTGCTGCTGCTGCCGCTCCTCATCGCAGGGGCGGTTTACGTCTCGCGACGGTCGCTGGCGGATTTGCGGGGAAGCCGCGCCCGTTGGTCGCTCGGGCTTCGTCTTGGGATCGTGGCCGCTGCGGTGCTGGCGCTGGCTGGGCTCCAGGTCAGCCAGCCTGCCAAGCGGCTCGCGGTCCTCTTCGTCCTGGACGAATCGGATAGCGTCCCCACGCTCCAGAAGAAGCAGGCCATCGACTGGGTCAACGCCGCCGCCCAGAAGATGGGCCCGAACGACGAGGGCGGCGTGCTCGTCTTCGGCGGCGACGCCTACCTGGAGAAGGAGCCGACACCGACCCTCAGCCTGAAGCGGGTGCACACCGTCCCGTCGCGGGATTACACCAACCTCTCCGGTGCCATCCGCCTCGCGATGGCCGCATTCCCGGACGACACCCAGCGCCGGATCGTGGTCGTTTCAGACGGCAATGAGAACCTCGGCAGCGCGGTGCAGGAAGCCGCCACCGCCGTCTCCGCAGGCGTCCAGATTGATGTGGTTCCCGTCACCTACACCTACGCCAAGGAGACGCTCATCGAGAAGATGGTCGTTCCCAGCGAGACGAAGGTCGGGGAGCCGTTCGAGGTCCGCCTGATAGCGCGGAGCACCACCAAGACCCGTGGCGTCCTGCGGCTGCTCCGCAACGGGGAGCTCATCCAGCAGCAGAACGTCGACCTCCTCGCCGGTCCCAACGTCATCACCTTCAACCAGTCTCTGGAGGACTCCAAGTTCCACACCTACGAGGCGATCCTGGAGTCGAAGGAAGACACACTGGCGGAGAACAACCGCGGCCTAGGCTTCGTGCTGGTGAAGGGCAAGCCCCGCGTTCTGATCGTGGAGAGCAATCCGCAGGATGCCCGGTTCCTGGTGAACGCCCTCCAGAATCAGAAGCTGGACGTGGATGTCCGTGAGCCTGGCCGCCTCCCCGCCACGCTCGCCGAGTTCCAGACGTATGACAGCGTGGTGCTGAGCAACGTCGGTGCCTACCAGCTCACGCCGGACCAGATGAAGGCGATCCGCAGCAGCGTGCGCGACCTCGGCGCGGGCCTCGTCATGATCGGCGGCGAGAACAGCTATGGCCCCGGTGCCTACCGTGGAACGCCCATTGAGGAAGCGCTCCCGGTTGAGATGGAGGTCAAGAAGAGCAAGGTGATGCCGGTGGGGGCGGTGGCCATGGTCCTCCACACCTGCGAGTTCCCGGACGGAAACCGCTGGGCGCGTGAGACCGCTGCCGCCGTCGTCGATGTTCTGGGGGAGCGGGACAAGGTCGGTGTGCTCCTCTACGGAATGGGCGGCGAGGAGTGGGGCATCCCCATGCAGCTCGCCGCCAACAAGGAGCCGCTCAAGGCCCAGCTCTACAACCTCGATCCGGGCGACATGCCGGACTACCACGCCATCATGCAGAAGGCGTACGAGGGGCTGGTCAACGACGCTAAGGAAGCAGCCGTCAAGCACATCATCGTGATCTCTGACGGGGACGCCTCCCCTCCCTCCGCCGAGCTGATGGCGCGTCTCCGCAAGGCGAAGGTCACCGTCAGCACCGTGGCGGTCTTCCCGCACGGCGGCGGCACCGGCACCCTGGAAGCGATGGCGCAGGTCGGCAAAGGCGAGTTCTATAACGTCAAGCGGCCCCAGGAGATTCCGCGCATCTTCCTGAAGGAAGCGCAGCGCGTCCTGAAGCCCGCCATCATTGAGGAGACCTTCGTTCCGCGCACGCTCAAGGGCAGCCAACTACTGCAGGGGATCGACAGCACTCCGCCGCTGATGGGATATGTCGCCACCACCGCCAAGCAGGCCCCCAGCGTGGAAGTGGCGATGACTTCCAAGCGGGACGACCCGATCCTCGTCTCCTGGCGCTTCGGCCTCGGCAAAGCGGTAGCGTTCATGTCGGACGCCAAGAACCGGTGGGCGGCTCCGTGGGTCGGTGACGCAGACCACTTCGGGCGCTTCTGGGCGCAGACCATTCGCTGGACCGTCCGTAGCACCTCGCGCGCCAATGTCGATGCCCAGGTCGAGATCAACCAGCGCAAGGGCAAAGTGGTTGTGGACGTGGTGGACAACCAGGGCAACTTCGTTAACGAGCTCGACATCCGAGGCAGCGTGGCGGCGACCAACGTCTCGCCCAACCTGCGCGTGAACCAGACCGCGCCCGGCCGCTACGAAGGCGAGTTCGATGCCCCCGAGAAGGGGCAGTATATGATCGCGCTCCACTACACGGACAAGAGTGGGACGCCGCGAACCCAGCTTGTCGGCGCTGCCGTCCCCTACTCCCCCGAGTACCGTGACCTCTTCGCCAACACCGCCGTCCTCAGCAGCCTCGCGGATCGCACAAAGGGCGTGGTCTACCCGGCCCTTGGACCCCAGGAGCATCAGGAGAACCTGCAGCGCGTCTGGCGACGAGAGAAACGCACCCACACCGCGCCCCAGGATCTCTGGCCCGCACTCGTTCTCCTCGCTGCGCTCCTTCTCCCTGTCGATATCGGGGTGCGCCGTCTCGTGGTGAGCCGCAACGAATGGGCCGCCATGCTCGGCTCCGTCCATGCGGCCACCTTGGGAAGACTTACGGGGCGTAAATCGGAACAGCGCGAAGAGGCGATGGGCACTCTCCTCGGCGCGAAGGCCCGCGCGTCGCAGCGCATGGGAACGGACGCTGCGGATGCCGTCGCAGCGAACGCCGCGCAAGAGGCAGCCGCACAGGAGAGCGCCGCCGCTGCGAAAGCTGCCGCAACTGCTGCAGCGCAGCCTTCTGACGCTCAGCGTACCGCGCCCGCGCCGCGCACGATGCCTCGTGTGCAGGGTGCCCGCTCCATGACGCCGCCACCGCCTTCCGCTCCGCCCGCCGCAGCACCCGCGCCGCGCCCCGACCTGGAGCGCGTCCAGCCGGATCCCGCGCCCGTTCCGCCCGCAGCCTCCGCTCCGACCACTAAGCCGGAGTCAAGGACAGAGCCCAAACCTGAACAGAAGCCGGACCTAAAGGCCGCTCCGGCCACGGGCGGCGGAGTGATCTGGCACAAACCGGTCCCCGGCGTCACCCCCACCGCCGATAGCGCGCCACAGCAACAGAAGCCTGCGGAGAAGAAGACCGAGGCACCGACGGACGACGACTCCACCAGCCGCCTCCTCCGCGCAAAGAAGCGGGCCAAGGACAAGGAAGAGTAGCGGAGCGCGGTGATCGCAGAACAACCCTCGGCTGCCGCTTCTGCACCTGCGCACGGAGCCAGCGCTTCCTCCGCTTCGCGGACCGACCATACTCCCATTCTCCTCACCCTGGCAGCATCCGCTCTCTCTGCGGTGGCGCTCACGCTGGCCGCTCCTCCGGCTAGCCTCGGGTGGCTGGGCTGGCTCGCGCTTGCACCCTGGTTCTGGGCAATCCTCCGCGCATCCACCGCGCGTCAGGCCGCGGTTTTCGGGTTCGTTCACGGCTTCGTTTACCTCTTGACCCTGGTGCCGTGGTTCGCTGCGTTCACCCCGGCGGGTTATCCGGTTGCGGCCGGGTACTGGGGCATCCTGGCCGCGGGTATCGGTTACGGCGCGTGGGTCGTGTTTCGCCAAGCGCCGTCGGGCTGGGCGCCACCGTTGTTGGCGAGCGGTTGGGTCATCCTGGAGTGGCTGCGAGCGCAGGGCGTGCTCGCCTTTCCGTGGGGCTCCCTGGCCGGGACGCAGTCGAAGGCGCTGCCTGTGCTGCAGATGCTCGACCTGACCGGTTCCTACGGCCTCAGTTTTCTTATGGCGCTCTTCGCCGCCGCCGTCGCGTGCCTCGCCGTCCCGCGCTTCCGAACGTCGGGCATGAGGTGGTCCCTCGGAGCGGCCGTGGTGACCGCAGTATTCGTCGGACGCGGTATCTTCCTGCTTTCGCAGCCAGCGGATGACACGACCATCAAGGTAGCCGTTGTGCAGAGCAGCGAGAGCCGCAAGACGGTGGGGGCTGCGGTGGAGTGCGTCTCGCCCTTTGAGGAGTATGAGGTCCGCACTCGTGACGCCCTGCGTGAGCGGCCGGATCTCGTGGTCTGGCCGGAGACGGCCTGCACCGCCGATGTCGTGAACACGCCGGGCATCCGGTCGCAACTCTTGGATTTGCTCGGTCCCGCAGGGGCGCACTTCCTGACCGGCAGCTTCGTCACCGACCTCCCCAGCGGCCAGGTCACCAACTCCGCCGCCCTCCTCTCGCCGAAGGCCAGGGTGCTCGGCCAGTACGCTAAAATGCAGATCGTGCCGTTTGGAGAGTACCTGCCGGCTCGGCCGTTGCTCGGCTGGACGGTCCCGTTGGGGATGCCGGAGCGTGACCTCAAAGCCGGGACCTCCTTGGAACCCCTGCGGTGGTCCAAGGGCGCGATTGGCGTTTCCATTTGCTTCGAGTCCGCGTTTGGCAACGTCTCCCGGCGGATGGTGGCGAAGGGCGCGAATGTTCTCGCCATCCTCACCAGCGACGGATGGAACGGGCGTGCGAGCGCGGGGCTGCAGCACGCCACCTTCGCCCCGTTGCGGGCGGTGGAGGAGCGCCGCAGCGTCATCCGTGCCGCAGCCACCGGCGTCTCCCAAGTGATCGATCCCTACGGCCGCCCCCTCCGTTCGCTGCCGATGTTCACCAAAGGCTACCTCGTGGCGGACGCCCCTCTCCGCATTGACCGCACCCTCTACTCTCACCTCGGCGACTGGCCCGTGCTGGTGGCATGGCTGGTCCTGCTCTCACCGCTCGCCCTGTTCCTTCGGCGGGCATCGCTTCATCGGCCCTGAACACGGGTATATGCAGAGCATCGCTAGTAAGAGCGAGTGCTTGCTGATGAAGCGCGCTCGCGATCAGGATCTGTGAGAGGGAGGAAGGCATGGAATACAGGATTGGCGCGCCCGTGTTCGCGGACGACGGTCAGGTGGGCCAGCTTGACCGGGTCATCCTTGATCCGGCAACCCACGCCGTAGTGGGGCTGGTCGTTGTGCAGGGATGGCTGCTCTCCCATGACGTGGCCGTGCCCGCCGGCTGGGTCCAAGCTGCGGACGAGCACGGGATCCGGGTGAGCGGGACCTCGGAGCGGTTGGACGCGCTTGAGTCCGTGACCCAATCGCAGTACACCGTGCCGCCGGATGAGTGGATTCCGCCGGATGGCACCGCCTCCTCGCAGTTCCTGTTTCCGGCTTCGCCTTATGCGGTCGGCGCATTCACCATGCCGTCGCCGCAACTCGTCGTGCCCGAGGAGATCATCGACCTTGAGGGGGACGACGTGTCGGTCAACGACGGCACGCCCGTCTTTTGTACGGATGGAGCGGCGGGTACTGTCAGCCGCGTGATCACCGTCTCTGAGACCAGCGTCATGGACAGCCTCGTAGTCGATACCGGTGGCATGAATGCTCGCCTGGTGGCCGTGCCCCTGGACCGTGTCACGGCCATCGGAGACGACCGTGTGAACCTGGCGCTGGCGCAGCGAGAACTGGACGCGCTTCCGGAATGGGAGACCGCCGAGCCGATGAGCACGACGGGGTGAGCTCGCTCTCATGGATGGCGGCAGCCTCACCGGTTGCTGCCATCCGCCGTTGGATCAACTCCGTCGCGAGCTTCTCTTCGTCGTGCTCTTCTTGGGGACGGTCCTTGCGGCCTTGCGCACCGGCTTCTTGACTGCCTTCTTGGCTGGCTTCTTGACCGGCTTCTTGGCGGCCACTTTCTTCTTCGGCGCGACTTTCACTGCCTTGCGCGCCGCTGGCTTCCGCACCGCTGGCTTCCGCACCTTCGCGCGAGTCTTTGCGGTCGCTTTCTTGACGACTGGCTTCTTCTTCGGTGCCGCCTTCTTACGCACGGCGGTCTTCTTGCGAGCTGCAGCCTTTGCCTGACTCGCCTTCTTCTCACGAGCGACCTTCTGGCGTGCCGCTGCAGCCTTCCGGTTCAGGGCGCGCTGCTGCACCAAAGTCAGCTTCTTGACTGGCTTGCGGACGGCGACCTTTCGCTTGGAGGTTGCCGCACGCTTGGACGTTGCCGCACGCTTTGTAGGAGCCTCGGCGGTGGTCCTTCTGGGCGTTGCGGTCCGGTTGGGAGTCGCCCTCGCTAGAGCGACCCTTCGCTGGGACTTCGGTGGGGTCCAGGTGCGTGCGCCCGTCACCGGCTCCACCTGCACGAATGCTCCCTTCAGCCCAGCCGGTGCCCTCAGTTCGGCGCGATTGCCATCCGACCAAATCGCGAGGTCCTGCACCACCTGGTTGGATGAAGCATCGATGACCTTCATCCGGTGCCGCCCGCGCGGAAGGCCGGGCAGTGCAATCGACTGCTCCCCTTCCGGCGCGAACCATCCCACCAGCTTCGTGCCGTAGCGGTAGAACGTTCCCGGTTGATCCTCCGGCACTAGGCCGCGAAGCTGGGCGGGCGTAGCGTGGAACGGCACTCCTCGCGCCACGCGTGCGAACGCCGCGATCCGTTGGAGAGTACCGCCTTCGCCCGCGCCGGGGAGGTACGGTTGGAGCGGCATCCCCACTCCGCCGGTGACCAGCATCTGCCAAGTCGCCTCACCGGGGAGCGGGCTGGCTCCGGATTCAGCCCCATCGATTTGGATCATCCGCCGGTTGGCAGGGTGCTGCCAGTCCGCAGGCCCGACCAGGAGGTCCGCCCCCACCCTCTTCGGGTCCCGCAAGCTGGACGGGACCGCAATCAAGTGGTTGTAGGCGTCGGCGCGCCGCAGCGTCTGCACAGCGAGGCGGAGTTCGTCCACGGGCGCCTCGGCATCCAGCCCAGAGAGGTCCCATGCCGCCACCGCCGGTGAGAATGACCATCGCCGCACCCAGCGCGAGACGACGTCGCTGTAGGTTGCGGGCGTGCTGCTGGGCTCCGATCCGTGGAAAGAAGGCTGGATTGCAACGCGACCGTTCTGCTCGGCCAGCATGAGGAGTTGATCGACCGATCGCTCCGTGGCCCGACGGTCCTCAGTGGTCAGACCTTCCGGCCACTCCACACCCACCTGGATGAAGGTGACGCCGGCAGCAGCCATGCGCTGGAATTCTGGCTTCCAATCCTGCTGCGCCCTTGCCGCGGCCGCATCAATGCTCACACCTAGGGGGAAGAGGGTGCCCCCGCCACTGTAGCTGAGCACTCGGGGGCTGTTCGGGTGTAGGCGGATGAAACCCTGACTCTTGCTGGCCCGCACCCGGACGAGTGGCACAAGACCAATTTCTGTCGACTCATTCCGTTCCAGGACCGCCGTGCCCGTGTAGCGCCCCGCTGCCAGGGGCGTGAACCGGCCGTACCACTGTCCCGGCGCCCCAGTCGGGTCGAGGAAAAAGGTCTGCCGCCGGTCACGTCCATCCGCCATGGTGATGGACATCGGCCCGGACCTGACATCCAGGCCCCGCTGCGGGTCCGTGACCGTAATCCCAACCGATTGGAACCGGCCCGTGGTGCTCTTCGACGTCTGCACCCGCAGCTCGGCCCGCGCAGGGGATGCTACTGCCAAGCAGAGCAGCGCCAGCCAGGGCAGGAGGGTCCCTCTTCCTTGGAAGAGGGCGGCGAGGCGTTTCAGCATATGCTTCTTCCTGCGTGAGAGGTAGGCCGAGTTGGCTCTGGATCTGTGAGCCGGTGGGCCGCTAAAGGAGCGTGTCGCGCAGCCAGGTGACATCGTCCCGCTCGGGATAGTCGAGGTTGTAGTGCAGCCCGCGGCTCTCCTTACGCTGGATGGCGCAGGCGATGATGATCCACGCCGCCTGCGTGATGTTGCGCAGTTCAACCAACTCCAGCGTGATGCGGCATGTTGCGGCGAGGCTTTCCACCGCGTTCCGCAGGATTTCGATCTCACGGAGCGACTGCTTCAGGCGGTGGTCCGTCCTGACGATGCCCACGTGCGTCCACATGAGCGTCTGCACCAGCAGGCGGAGTTGGGCGATCAGCTCTGGAGAAACTTCGTTGGCGTGGCGCGCGGAGTCGATGGGCTCCGTCCCCAGGCTTGGCCCATGGGTGATTGGACCCCGTTTCAGCAGCTCACGGGTATCTTCGGCTGCGTGGTCTGCGAAGACGAGCGCCTCCAGGAGGCTGTTGCTGGCTAGCCGGTTGGCACCGTGAACCCCGGTGCAGGCCACTTCGCCGACGGCATAGAGCCGGTGCAACGTCGTCCGTGCTTCCAGATCGGTGAGGAGTCCGCCGCAGGAGTAGTGCGCCGCTGGAACCACCGGGATCGGCTCACGCGTGATGTCCAGCCCGAACGTCAGGCATCGGTCATGGATGGCCGGGAAGCGGTCGCGGA
>JANPLG010000232.1:0-6554 GCA_031426395.1 Actinomycetes bacterium | reverse complement strand
CTCGCCGAAGGGGACCAGTTCGCTCGTCTCGCCAGCGCCGCCCCCAGGATCCATGTAGCCATCGCCGGGGTCGAGCAGATCATTCCTCGCTCGCGAGATCTGTCCGTGTTTCTCCCCCTCCTGTCGGCCGTTTTCCCCGCCGATATCAGCATCCTCTCCGGGCCACGCCGCGCCGACATCCATCGCTGGAGCGGCCCCTGGCGCCCGTTCCGCAGCCAGAACTCCTCCAGTTCGTCGTCCAACTCCATGCCGCGGGCCAGCAGTCCCAAGAGGCCATCGTACCACTGCTCAGCGGAGAGGTTCTGCCCAACTGCCGTAAGGTCCAGCACAACTACGGCCACTCCCGCCTCGCGGAGCTTCGCTGCGGTGCGCACCATCAGGGAGCTTTTGCCCATCTGACGCGAGGTCAGCACGTAGCAGAAGTCGCCGCTGCGGAGAGCGTCGTCGAGCTCCCGATCGGCGGGACGTTCCACATAGGAGGGTGCATCCCGGGGCAAGGTGCCACCGGTGACATAGAAGGAACCCGCTCCAGCGCCTGGAGAGCCTGGAGAGCGACGCAGGCCGCCGGTCGTGGTTCGATCGCCGGGCTGAATCATCGGAGGCGCTGCTCCAGCCAGGTGGCGTAGAGCTGGCAGCGCAGCCGAGCTTCCTCCGGCGAGTTGCCGGCGAGAACCCCGGCGCTGCGCAGGCGGTAGAAGCTCGCCGCCGTGGGGCAGGGACGGCCGCGCAGCACCGGCCGGAGGGCGTCGCAGAGCTCGGCGTCCTGGCTGAGCGCCGCCAGCAACCGACCCAGGTGGTCCGCGAAGATCCCTTCCTCGAGCGTGGCCTGAGCTTCCAGGGAGCCGATGGCGAGGCGACCGTCGGCGAGGGCATGGAGGCCGCGCCGCACCAGGTATGGATGTCCTCCCGTGATCCTGCAATAACGCGCGATCTCCGCCGCGTCCCGGAGAGGCGCGCCGTAGCGGCGGTTCAGTTCCGTCACCTCCCCGTAGGTGAAGTCTTCCACGGTCAGCCGCGTGCCGACGTTGAAGGGAGACTGGTTCAGATCCGTGATGAAGAGGTGCGCTTCAGTGGCGTAAGCGATGGCTAGCGTCAGCCGTCCCCAGGGACCGGAAGGGTTCAGGGAGCGCTCATTGTGCCAGGAGCGGAACAACCCGAACACGACGTTGCTGCAAGAGCAAGGGAAGAGCAGGTCGACCTCATCGAGGCCCCAGACGAGAGGGGACTCATCCGCGCTCAGCACTTCCCGCCGAAGGAAGCGCTCGAAGTTCACGTTCCATCCGCGCTGGGGGTTCCAGACCTCATCCAGGGAGACGTTGAGATCAAGCTGGTCTGCGATCATTTCCGCGAACGCCCGGAACAGCGCAGCGGCGGAAGCGAGGTGCTCCTGACCCAGCTTCTGGAAATCGGTGAGCACCACCCGCGCGCCCGCCTCACGTGCCCCCTGCAGTCCCCGCGCGAGAAGGGAAGTCTTGCCCACCTGCCGCGGCCCCTTGACCAGCACGATGCTGTCCGACCGGGTCAGGGCGCTGTGGAACTCCGCGTCCGTTGGCCGCGAGACGTAGAACCGGGAGCCGAGAGGCACCGCACCACCTTCCGCTTCCAGGCCGGCCATCTGCGCAGTCGCATGTCCCGCTCCGGGCGGGGACGTACCGGCGCATTGGCCGCCGACCGCCGCGGCTGGAAGCTGCAGATCGTCGAGAACGGCGCGCGAGGCAGGGGAAGGTGTGGCTCCCAGTTCGCTGCGCAGCACCCCCTCCAGGTCCCGGTACTCCCTGAGGGCTTCGGAGCCGCGTCCGGCCATCACCAGATAACGCATCAGGGCACAACGGGCATCTTCCCGCACCGGGTCGGCGGCCACCGCGCATCGCGCGGCCTCTACTGCGCCCAGGGTATCCCCTGCGTCGACGAGGGCTCGCGCTAGGTCGAGAAGGGCGCCGAGATATGCCCCTGCCAGCCGTTCACGCTCCGCGACCACCCACTCCTCGTAATACCCGGGCAGCAGGTCGCCCGAGTACAGCGAGATCGCCCGCCGCAGGCACGCGATCCGTTCCGTCATATCCTCACTCCGCGCACCCTCGGCGAGCGCGGTGGCGAACTCCGCCACGTCCGTGGTGACTGTGGCGGCATTGAGGCAGATATCGGCGCGGTTGGCTAACAGGACCACGCCATCCGTGGTGTCCGGTGGCTCAAGTTCCCGGCGAAGGCAGGAGAGTGCGTGCCGTAGCCGGTTGCGCGTGGCTACGCCGTCCTCGTCCGGCCAGAGCTGCTCTGCAAGGACTTCGCGCGCTTGGCCGCGGGAGGGGTCGAGTGCGAGGAACGCCAGAAGAGCGCCAACTTTGCGAGTCTCAAAGTGGGTGACGATTCGCTCACCTTGGCATGCCCGAAGGCCGCCGAAGAGCTCGATCCGCCATTGCCCCGGAGCTCGGTCTGCGATCATCGTCCTCAAGGCTCCCAGGGCAATCAATCCGCCGATAGCCCCTGCTGCGGCCGGAGGGAAATCCCCCGCTTCCCCGGTCGGCCGTCACTTGTGACAGTCACCGCTTGGGGGATTTATCGAGGTTAACGTGGAACCGTTAAGAATGCGCGAGAACATCGTTAACCTTAAGAGGTAGAGAGAGGAGCGATGTCATGTTGGCAGCAGACGTGCTCCGTCCAGGTGCCAGGCATGGGCGAGGTGGACCTGCGCTAACCCACGCCGCTCAACTGGGAGTTGTTTGTGCGTGTAGCCAATGCCACGGCCATGTTAGAGCGATCGCATGGGTGGCAAATTACAGAGTGCTGGCCGGGGTGGACGCAGCGCTTCGCCGACCTCCTGGAGATGTACCGCTCGTTTTGACGAGATCAGCCGCCCGATGAGTTCAGCCCGTGCGTGGCAATGGAGGCCCCTCCGACGACCAAGCGCCAGGGTCCGGGGTTGGACGCGGAGGAAGTCCCGTCAACGAGTTCTATTCAGACCTGAAGGGACGCACCTTCCGCCGCAGCATTCTCGCCCTTCCAGGGTGCCACCGACCGGTGACATCCCGCGCATCCCGCGGCGGGTAGCCGGTAATCCTACTATGGAATGCGATTATGCACGGCATATAGGGATGCTGCTGGTCCGCAGTGCGTGCTGGTTTCCGTCCACGTTCAAGGAATCTAGTGGTTACGCATCAAACATTGCTGGAAGGCTCATTGAGAATGAAATCTGCCTTTTCGGACGAGGAGGTGGGCCAAGGCATCCATTCCCGGCTCTGCAACGAGATGGTACGGCGGGTTCCCCCTCTTCGTCAGCAAGCCAGCAGAGCCGCTTGAGGACGGTCACCGCGCATAGGGCACATCGCCTTGCCGGGCGTCCTCGGGAAGGGGCACCTTGGCGAGGTCCTCTCCCTGCTCCTGTCGCCACTGCTTGAGACGCTCCCGCAGCTTCACGAGGCGTTCCTTATGGCGAAGTTCCGTCGCCAGATTGCGACGCTCCCACGGATCATCCTTTAGATCGTAAAGCTCCTCGGCGGGTCGATGGCGATAGCGCTGGATCACTTCTGCGGCGGCTGGATCGGACTCGGCCTTCCGCTCCCAGGAGTCCCAGTAGCCTTTCCCGTCCACCCCCGCTCCCGCATCAATGTGGGTCTTGTAGACCGTGTCGGGACGAAGGTTGAGGATGAACTTGTATCGCTCATCGCGCACGCAGCGCATCGGGGAGCGGTTCATTTGCCCGTCGCCCGTGTGCGAGGCGAAGATCAGGTCGCGGTGACGGCTCTTCTTTCCCTGAAGTATCGGCAGGAGGGTGCGGCCGTCCAGTTCCTCTCCAGTGGAGCCACCGGCAGCCTCAACGAAGGTGGGGAGCAGGTCGACCAAGCTCACCATGGCACCGGTCTTTGAACCCGGCTTCACCCGCCCAGGCGACGCCGCTATCAACGGGACCCGGATCCCCGCGTCGTAGAGGTTCCACTTTCCGAAGGGGAACTGGGCGCCCTGGTCGGCGGTGTAGAGGAAGAGCGTCCTCTCCCCCAGGCCATGCCTCGCCAGCGACTGCCGCACCTCGCCGACCTGCCGATCCATCCAGCTCACGTCTGTGTAGTAACGGGTCCGGGCGGCGCGCGTTTCCGGGGTATCGACCTGATCCGGAGGCATCCGAACGTCCTCGGGCTGATAACCCTTCGCTTCTGGCCAGTAGACATGGGGCGAATGGGAGCAAACGACTAGGCAGAGTGGCTGCTTGCGGTCGTGCTCGGCCAGCAGGCGGTCCACCGACGCGGTGTTGAGGTCCGTCCAGAGGACGTGGTTCTTGCCCGACGGCATGACGTTGGAGTCCGGCAGGTACTCGAACGGGAAAGCTCTTCGCGGACCGATGTGGGTCTTCCCGGCCAGCACCACCCGGTATCCCAGCTCCTTCATCCGATGCGGAAGGGTGCGGAGGTCGTCGCGCACCAGGCTGTGGTTCGCATGCGCCCCATTCCGGAAGGGCAGGAGACCTGTGCAAAGCGCCGAGCGGGACGGTGTGCAGGTGGAGGACCCGGCAAACGCCGCATCGAAGCGCATCCCGTCGCGGGCCAGCTGGGCCAGGTGGGGGGTGCGGACGTCCCAGGCACCATAGGGACCGCAGTCCGACCAGGTGTGGTCGTCCGCCATGAAAAGGACGATGTGGGGCCGCTCGGGACCGCTAACGCCCTGCGCCAGCCCCGCCTGCGCCCCAGCAAGCAGCGCCACTCCCAGAGCCACGGTGGCGAGCGGATACCGGCCTACCTTCCTCATCGGCCACGCTCCAAGTTCACCGGCAGGCCGAGACCGAAGAAGCTGCGTCGGGGGAAGTGATGATGGGAAAGCAAGGGAGGACTCAGAACGGGCGGATGTCCGGCGAGGGTTGGACACGCGCAGCGCTGCAGGGTTTCGCGGGGAGACGGAGCAAGGGACAGACCGAAGCGGGCAGGTGCAAAGTAAGACTCGCCGTCGCCGGGTTCCAGGGGAAAGGCTGTTCGCAGGGCTACTTCCAGGCTCCATTCAGCACAAAGGGAGCCCAGTAGTAGGGGTGCGCGTACTTCCGGTCACGCTTGCGGAGCCATGTTCCCGCTTCACGCAGCGCCTGCGCCTTGCCCAGCTTGCGGACCTTCAAGTTTTCGTAGAAGCGGCCCATCAGCAGCGCCGTGGAGGCGTCATCCACGGCCCACTGGCTCACCACCTGCGTGGGGCAGCCGGCTACGAAGAGCGCCCAGGTGAGTCCGACCACCCCCTCACCGGTGCGGTTCTCTCCGCGCGCGGTATTGCAGGCAGAGAGAACGGCCATCTCCGCCTTGAGGTTGAGGCTGTAGATCTCGCGCGCGGTGAGGAATCCATCTTCTGGAGACTGGCCGGCCTCTGGTGCTGCGGGTTTGGCCAGGACCACGCTGGAGAGCAGCGGCGACCCGTCGTTCACGAAGCCGTGAGTGGCCAGGTGAAGGTAGCGGAACTCTCCGGCGAGCCGCTTGAACGTCGCTTCCTGCGCTCGCTCTCCGGTGAGGATCTCGGCGTCTGGATGCAGCTTTTGGAGCAGGTCCGCTTCCCGCTGCGTGCCGGGAAGGGCGCGGATGGCTGCCCCACGGGTGACGCCGCGGGACGGGGAGTCGAGCGGCCGGGAGGACGCCTCGAAGGCGCGGGAGGCGATGTCGATGGGGCGCGACGGCCGGTCGATTGGACGCGATGCCGTGTCAATCGGGCGAGATGCGGTGTCGATGGGTCGGGAGGGCCGGTCAATGGGGCGTGACGCGGTATCGATCGGCCGCGATGCGCTATCGATGGGACGTGAAGCAGTGTCGATAGGGCGAGAGGCAGTGTCGATGGGACGTTGTCCGGGCAGGTCCTTGAGATCGCCGAAGCGGTCGGAGCTTCCGAAGGCGGGATTGGCGGCCACGAGGATGCTGCGCTGGACAGAGGGACGCCGCGCAGAGAGGCTCATCACCGCCTGCGCGCCGGAAGCAGAATAGGCGTAGGCGAGAGAATAGCGCTCACCCAGGAAGTCTGCATTCCGTCCTGCGGAAGCCGGCGCGAGAGCCTGGAACGGCACGTCCCACAGCGCGCCGTCCGGGCAGACGATCAGCCGCCCCTTCCCGCGCAGTTCGGCTTGGACCGGTGCCACAAGTTGCGCGTACAACCGGCCTGAATGCGCCCGGTAAGGTTTGCGGGGATCGGCGCAGGCGGCGTGGAGTTGCTTTGCCGCCGCAGCCAGTCCGGGATAGTCGCGCGACACTTTGCGGACATTGAGGCGCGTCCGGCCGCCGGCGCGGGTGACCAGGAAGAGGCGCACATCGTCCTTTGCCATCACGACATAGTCGAGCAGCGCGGTGTCCGCGGGTAGCAGGCGTGCCACCTCGTCCAGAGTGGTTGTGCGTGCCACCCGGCTCTGGGCCAACTGCGGGTGGCGGGCATAGAGGCTGCTCCGCAGGGTGTTGAGCTTGCTCTCCACCTCCTTGAGGCGGACCTTCAGCGCCTCATACCGCTTGCGAGAGCCGACTTCGTTTTCCACGCCCTGCTGCACCATGGCCGTGTTGAGACCAGCGGCTTCGAGGATCAGGTCCTGCTCCTGGGCCTTCTCTTCCGGC
>JANPLG010000231.1:0-8267 GCA_031426395.1 Actinomycetes bacterium | reverse complement strand
AATGAACTCACAGCGCGAAGAACAGCCAGCGTGCACCTTCAGTCGCAGGGGTGTTTGTTGTTCCCCACCGTGGTGGTGGTGGTGTTCCCCCCCCCCCCTATATTTTCCAGCCCGACGAATTCACCTAACTTTCTGACCGCTCTTCACCCATTGGCTTCACGCTCCAACTGAACTCCCATGAACCGAACCGCCTGGATCGCTCTTGGTGTGCTGGCCCTGCTGGTCATCTGGCTGGTGGTCGACTTCAAGGTCGCCCCCGCCCCTCGCGACCCGGACAGCAACGCGCCCGTTTCCGAGTACGTGCGCGTATCGGTGAATGAGGTGAAGCGCATCGAGGTCCGGCGCAAGGATGCCCCCTTCGTGCTGGTGCGCCAGGGGAAGAACTGGTCGTTCGAGACGCCCGCCCGTTACCGTGCCAACCCGAAGACGGTTGAGACGTGGCTCAAGGGGATCCTCGACGCCACCATCGATCGGCCAGTTGAGGGCAAGCCGGGGGAGATGGCCACCTACGGCCTAGCCCAGCCCGCCGCCGAGCTGATCCTGACGAAGGACAATGGGCAGGTTCGGACGCTCCAGATCGGCAGCGAATTCAAGGGCGGTTCCGGGGTGGGCGCTTCCTATGCCCGCGCCGCCGGTGAGGACCGCCTTTTCATGCTCGCCGCCGGCCAGGTGGACGACGTGGCGAAGAAGAAGGTCGACGACCTCCGCGACAAGCGTCTCGTAGACGTGGAGGACGAGAAGTCGATCCAGCGCGTGGTGATCGAGCGGCCTGGCGGGACCGAGGGCGCGGTGGAAGTCATCCGGCGCGGCGAGGATAAGTGGGAGTTGCTGCGGCCCATCGCCGCCCCGGCCGACACATTCGACATGGAGAGCCTCACGCGCGCCCTGCGGGAGTCCGAATCGGAGAGCTTCGTCGAGAACGCTGCCACCGATCTGGCGAAGTACGGCCTCGACAAGCCGCGCCTCGTGGTCCGGGTGAAGGACAAGAATGGCGAGAAGGCGGTCCTCTTCGGGAAGGCGCTGAAGGACCGGGTCTACACCGCTCGCGAGGGAGAGAATGTGGTCGCCCTCGTGACCGCCGCTGACTTCGACAACCTGAACAAGCGCGCCGCCGACCTGCGGGACAAGAAGCTGCTCACCCTGGAGCGGGACCGGATCAGCTACGTGGAGCTGAAGAACGCCCACGGGACGGTCCAACTCCAGAAGGCGGGGGGCGCTGCGGGGGCGGAGTGGCAGCGCGTGAAGATGGGCCAGCGACCGGAGAAGGCGAAGGGCGACGTGGTCCAGCGCATCATCGACAGCGTCACCAGCCCCGCCACGCGGCACGTCGACGAGGCGCCGGCGGACCTCGCGAAGTACGGCCTGGCTGTTCCGCAGATCACGGTCACCGTCAATGCCGGCTCCGGCACCAGCCAGGTTTACGCGCTGGGGAAGAAGAGTCCCGACGGCAACTACTACGTCAAGGGCACCGGCCCCGCCGTCTTCGAGGCGCAGCCCTTCGTGTTCGAGGATCTGAACGTGAAGCCAGAAGGGTTCAATGAAGCGGCGGCCAAGTAGGGCACCGATCGATTTGCAATTGACAATTGTCAATTTACAATTGCAAATTGAATCGTCCGCGAAGCGAGTTAAGCTGCGGCTGGCCGTGGGTAGCACCTATCGACCGAGGCATTCTCAGGGGACCAGTCCCTAGCCTCGTCTCCCTTTCCCATACGCGAGGCCTCCGATGATCGTTGAAACTTACTGTGATCGCTGCGGCATGCAATACGACTGGGCCGGCGTGACGCGGGGAGACCTGGTCTTCTGCTGCAGCGGATGCGCCACCGGCGGGCCGTGCATCTGCCCGATGCAGAGCGGCGCGACCACCACCGTCATTGACACGGGCGGTGACACGGTGGTCGTGGCGGGTAAGGACGACGTCGTCATCGTCTAACACTCTTTTCGAAGCCATTTGCCAACCGGGTATCTGCCTTTCTTAACGGTGCTATCGCACCGTTACGGTGGAGGCGGTGCCGCCGTTATACTCTTCTGGAAGCGGTCGCTGAACAGGCGCCGCAGGCTCTGGCGCGTACAGCGTTCGGAGCAGACAGGGAGAGCGAACATGGCGAACCGGGCGTGGGCAGATCGGGTGTCGGGGATCGGACGGCCGCTGATGGCGGCGACGGCGCTGGTGGCAGTGGGCGCGGCGGTCATCCCGGCGCTGGCCGCAAATCCGGCAGGTTCGCCTGCGAAGTCGTTGACCGGGGTAAAGGCGGTGCCTGCGGCATCCGTGCGCGGGATCAAGCTCGTCGGGACGGATGGCAAGAGCCACACCCTCGGCGAGCTGGCCGCACCGAAGGCCACGGTGGTCGCCTTCATCGGCGTTGATTGCCCCATCTCGAACTCGTATGTCCGCCCGTTGACCGAGATGGCATCCCGGTTCGAGGCGAAGGGCGCTCGCTTCGTGGGAGTCAACGCGACCCCGGCTGACAGCCTCAAGCAGGTAGCCGGACACGCGAAGGAGTACCGCCTCGGATTCCCGGTCTGGAAGGATGAGCGGCAGGCCCTCGCGGATGCCCTGGGCGTGCGGGTCACGCCGGAAGTATTCCTTCTCGACGTGGCGGGCAAGGTCCAGTACCGCGGTCGAATTGACGACTCCTACGCCAGCCGCACTCGGAAGAACGCGACCGTCTCCTCCAAGGATCTTGAGGCTGCGCTGGAAGCGGTCCTCGCGGGCCGGCCGGTTGCGAAGGCCGAGACGCAGGCGTTTGGCTGCGCCATCGTACGGCAGTCGAAAGTCGCTGCAAATGCCGGCACTACCGCGAAGGTGACCTACCACCGCGACGTGCTCCCGATCCTGCAGAACCGCTGCCAGAGCTGCCACCGGCCGGGACAGGTGGCTCCTTTCTCCCTGCTCACCTACGCCGATGCGAAGAGCTGGGCCACGGAGATCAAGGAGTTCACCGGCAACCGGCAGATGCCACCGTGGCTGGCGGAGCCGGGACATGGCGAGTTCTCCGATGTGCGACGCATGTCCGACGAGGAGCTGAAGACCCTAGCGGATTGGGCGGACGCCGGTGCGCCGGAAGGCAAGGCGTCCGATGCACGCACGGCGCGGACCTGGTCAGACGAGTGGCTGCTCGGTAAGCCGGACCTTGTGTTGGAGATGCCGGAGTCGTTTACCGTCCCCGCCACCGGAGACGACCTCTTCCAGGTGTTCGTGCTGAAGACCGGCCTGACCGAGGACAAGCAGGTCGTGGCCCTCGACTTCAAGCCCGGCAATAGCCGCGTGGTCCATCACGTGGTCAGCTTCGTAGATACGTCCGGTGCGGGCCGCAAGCTGGACGAAAAGGATCCCAACCCTGGCTATGAGTCAGGCGCGGGAGGCGTCAAGGTCCCCACCGCCACCATCCAGGGTGTCTGGGCACCGGGCAACCTGCCTCGCTTCCTGCCGAAGGGTGTGGGCCGGCCGCTCTCCAAGAACGGCGACATCCTGATCCAGATGCACTACCACAAGACCGGCAAGGAAGAGGTGGACCGAACGAAGGTCGCCCTCTACTTCGCCAAGGAGCCGATGACCCGCGTGGCGATGACGACCATCGTCGGCCCATTCAGCATCGACATCCCCGCCGGCGCGGCCAACCATGAGGAGAAGATGTCGTTCCGGCTGCCGATCGATATGGAGGTGCTTAACATCATGCCCCACATGCACCTGCTGGGCAAAGAGATGAAGGTCACCGCCAAGATGCCGGACGGCACGGAGAAGTCGTTAGTCTGGATCAAGAACTGGGACTACCGGTGGCAGGACTCCTATCGCTACAAGGAGCCGCTGCTGCTTCCCCGGGGCACGCAGATCAGCCTTTCGGCGTTCTTCGACAACAGCTCGGCGAACCCGCGGAACCCGAGCAACCCGCCCAAGCGCGTCCGCTTCGGGGAGCAGACCACGGATGAGATGGGCTTCGCGATCATGGAAGTGGTGCGCGCCCAACCGGCCCGGTAGGCGTACTCAAGCTTCCCTCAGATGCTGGAGTGGATTGGCGGCGCGTGGCGTGGATATCGCTGGCTCTACGCCACGCGCGGTCAATCAAGCTGGAAGTGATTCCAGGAACGCGCGCATCGCGGGTACGTTGAGCGAGAGGGTGGCTATCGGAAACGTCCGGCATCGGCTGAACCCGATGCCTATTCACGTGAACCCCGCTCTGCGGGCTAGAAGCAGTTCGGGACCGACGCTGCACTCTCTTGCCGGAGCGGCCCTGACCGAGGCACAGCGCGCCTGGAGTGCAGAGCTAGCTCAATGGCCTGCTCGGGTAGGTTCAAGGTAGGAGCGTCGGGCTACCGGTACCTCAACCGAACCGCGACTGTGAAGGAGCGTGGCTGCAATCCTTCGCAGATCTGCACGTCCCCCGCTACCTACTGGGTCCTAGCGTCCGACCTGATAACCGTGGATCATCCATGACCCACCACAAACGCGTTGGAGTGGCCAAGCGGTTCTTCTATTCGACGTCGGAAAAGACGTCTGAAGGCAGTGGAGCATCAGAATCCGGGGACAGGGTGATCAGGCCTCGTGCTGTTCCCGGCTGCCGACCTCCGGCCCGCTCGGCGACTGCAACGAATCTTGCCCGCGTGATGCCGCCCTCGCTTAGCAGGATCTCGTCGTAGCGCCCTGTAAGGCTGCGGACCAACTCCGGCAACCTTTGTCCTGCTTCGGAAACCTCCACGGTCACGATCATGGTTCGCTCCAATCGCACACGGAGTTCGATAGCGAAAGTACAACGGTTGAGGCCACGTCACTTCATCCCATCGTCGACGGTAGCATCTGCTTCGCGGTGGACGCCGCAGCGTGGCGGGGACGACGGAACGCTGCGGCGAGCGTGCCCTACCTGGGCGCGGTAAGTGTGCTGCTGCGGTGCGGCCGTTCGGGCCTCGCGTGCCCGTCGCCAGAGATGAAGGCAGAAGGGGTGGCTCCCGTGAAGCTGTGCCGGAAGTCGCCGGCAATCTTCGGTTTGGGGGAACCAGGCATTGCGCCGCCTTATGTCGAACCAAGAGCGAAAGGTCTTTGTTAGGGAGGGCAGGAGAACGGTTCCCGATGCGTGTGCTGATCATGTCCGATATGGAAGGGGTCTCCGGAATTGTGGACTGGGCCCAGGTCAATGGCGGGGCGCCGATGTACGAGGAGGGCCGTCGCCTCTACACCGAGGAGATCAACGCCGCCATTCGGGGGGCCTTCGCTGCGGGGGCGACGGAGGTGGTGGCGGTCGATTGCCATGGCGCGGGCGGGAGCTGGAGCTTCAACAGCTTCATCCCGGAACTGCTCGACCCGCGCTGCGAATGGGTGGCGCACCATACCTGGACCGGCTATACGGAGATGCTGGAGGACGGCTGCGATGCCGCGCTTTTCGTGGGGATGCACGCCAAGGCGGGGACGCAGGAGGGCGTGCTCTCCCACACCGTTTCCAGCGAGGCGTGGCACAACCTCTGGTTCAACGGCGTATCGGTGGGGGAGACGGCGATCAACGCGGCGCTGTGCGGGAACTGGAACGTGCCGGTACTGCTGGTGACGGGTGACGAGGCGACCTGCGATGAAGCCGAGGCGCTGCTGGGGACCGGCCTGACCACTGTGGCGGTGAAACGCGGCCTGACCCGCTTCTCCGCGCGGCAGATCCCGCCGGTCCGCGCGCGCCAGATGATCGAGGCCGGAGCGCGGGAGGCGTTGCGCAACCTGCGGGCCGTTCGTCCCTACAATCCCGGCAAGCCGTGTGAGATCAAGATTGAGTTCGTATCACCAGACCGCGCCGACCGCTTCCGCACGAAGGCAGGGGTCGAGACGGTGGAACCGCGCATCCTCACTTCCGCGGCAAGCGACTGGTACACCGCCTGGACCCAGTTTTGGCTTTAGTAGATACAGCGGCACGGGAGGGGTTTGAACCGCGGTGAACGCAGAGAAGAGAACATGAGGAGACGCCAGCGGATAGGGGGAGGATCGCTGCACTGCGGCGACCGCTCTACCCGGCAATCCGCTCTCCGGTTGCATTCTCTGTGCTCTCTGCGTCCTCTGCGGTGAAAAAGTGGTCGCTCGCAGTGTCGCTTCATTAAGCGTCGAGCAGAGCGTTGCATTGGATGAGCGGGAGGCTGTGCGCAGACGTCGGCCGTCACTCAATGGGGACGCCGAACCAGCGGCAGTACTGGTCCAGAGCCGCTTCGAGCTGTTCGCGTTGCTCGGGGTCGCTTGCAACTTCCGGGCTTTCGTCCATCATCCGCGCGATCTCGAGGCAGTCGAGAAGCAGCGTGTAGCCTTCGGATAACCGCCCGACGCTTGCCAGGTCCACGGCCACCGCGAGCATAAACACGGCGTGCTCTTCGGTCTCGTTGTCAACCGCGCTTCCGCTGACAACCGTCTGGTCCGCTAAGTCACTGGTCGGGAGGTCACTGTTAAAGAAACCACTCACTAGGAGCGATTGGGGCAGAACTCGAACCGACCGGTATCGCTCGGCTCGCTCCTGGATGCGCCGCTGGGCCGCCGCGATGCGCTGCGTGATCGCTTCTTCCGTGACAATGGCACGCTGCTCAGCCTCCGGCGTGAGGGGCTGCTTGCGGAGCGACTGCGTCACGTCGATAGCACGTCGGGCCTCATCGCATATCTTGCGCGCGCGGTTGACTACGCTCCGCGCTGCAAGACGCGCTTCCAGTGCGGCCTCACGGACTTGTGCTCGACGCATGGTTATGAGACCACCACGACTTTGCCGTCGGCTGGATGCTGACTCTCGCTTCCCACCTTCGTTGAACCAGTGCTCGTAATCCATCATCGTGGTGGCTCCACCTTGCCGGTCAAAAGACTGCGCATTGCCCGTACGGGTTCTGGGCAGCAGTCGAACCGCGCACTCTTGTCATGTAGGTTACCCACACCCGTGCAGCCCCGACACCACGGGGAGTCGATTCAGCCATTTCAGCAAAGGGAGCAGAAACAAACGCGGCGACGCCGGTGCCTGCGGTGGTTCACGAATACCTCACCGCCGCACGCACCAGCGTCCGTTTGTCAGGCGACTTGCTCCACTGCGGCCGCGCATCGGGCGCAGAGATCCTCGTGGCTTGGGACGGAGCCGACATCCGGCAGCACCAGCCAGCATCGCTCACAGCGGGGCCCCTCTTGGCGCGTGACGGTGACATTGAGCCCACTCTCAGGGAGTGTGCGCAATTCAACGACCGGTGTCATCAGGATGGTGGTCAACTCCGTCTGATACTTGCGTAGCAATGGCCCCCAGTCTGGACCGGCTTCCAGTGCCACATGCGCTTCCAGGCTGCTGCGAAGGACCGCGTTCGGATCGTTCTTCACCTTTGGCTTGAGCGGCTCGATGGCGCCATTGACGCGGTCACGGAGTTCACGCAGTCGCGTCCACTCGTCTGCGAGTGTGGCGTCCTTCCAGAGGTCGTCGTGCGCGTCCGGGAACTTCGCGAGGTGGACGCTGGGATGGCGTTCCTTCGCGCCGGGGATGACCTGCCACACCTCTTCCGAGACGTGGACCATGATCGGTGCCAGCAGGCGCGCCAGGTGTTCCGCCACGTAGTAGAGCACGGTCTGGGAAGCCCGCCGCGCATCGCTGTCGCGGGCGTCGCAGTAGAGGCGGTCCTTGATCACATCGAGGTAGAACGCCCCGAGGTCCACTGAGCAGAAGTTCTGCACCTGATGGAAGACATCGTGGTACAGGTAGCTCTCGTAGGCGGCGTTGGCGGTTGTCAGCACCTCATGCAGGCGATGCAGCGCGTAACGCTCCAGGGCGGGCAGCTTCTCGTACGGTACCAGGTGCGTGTCCGGTTGGAAGTCCGCCAGGTTGCCGACCAAGAACCGAAAGGTGTTCCGAACACGCAGGAAGACGTTCCGGACATGGTCCAGAATCTCCGTCCCAATCCGCACGTCCGTGAAGTAGTCCGTGCTGCTGACCCAGAGCCGGAGCAGGTCCGCGCCGCTCTTCTCGATCTCGAGGAGCGGGTTGATCACGTTGCCCTTGCTCTTCGACATCTTCTCGCCGTTGGGGTCCATGACGAACCCGTGGCTGATGACAGCGCGGTACGGCGCGACGCCTCGGGCTGCGGTCCCCACCGTGAGTGAGCTGTTGAACCAGCCCCGGTGCTGATCGGACCCCTCGATGTAGATATCGGCCGGAAACCGAAGCTCCGGGCGCTGCTCAACTACCGCGCTCCAACTCGAGCCGGAGTCGAACCAGACGTCGAGGACATCGGTCTCCTTTTCGAACGGCCCGGTGCTCCCGCAGTGGGGGCACGCGAAGCCTTGAGGC
>JANPLG010000230.1:0-6278 GCA_031426395.1 Actinomycetes bacterium | reverse complement strand
GGGAATCGCACGTGATGGGCTGATCATGCGGATGTCCGAGGCAGACTGGGACGCGGTGCTGGGGGTGAATCTTAAGGGCACCTTCAACTGCACCAAGGCTGCGGTGAAGCGCATGGTCCGCCAGCGGAGCGGCCGCATCGTCAACATTACTTCCGTGATGGGGGTGGTGGGGAATGCGGGCCAGGCGAACTACTCCGCATCCAAGGCCGGCATGATCGGGTTGACCAAGGCAACAGCCAAGGAAGTCGGCTCTCGCGGGATCACCGTGAATGCGGTGGCACCCGGTTGGATCGAAACGAAGATGACCGAGGGACTCCCGGCAGAGTTCCAGGAGCGGGTGATCAAGCAGATCCCCCTGGGACGGCTGGGGCAGCCAGAAGATGTGGCAGGTGTGGTAGCCTTCCTCTGCTCTGATGCCGCGTCTTACGTTACCGGGCAGGTGATTGTGGTGGACGGTGGCATGATCGGCTGACCGCGAATTCAGAATGCAGAATTCAGAATGCAAGGGGTCGCAGACACGGCGCCTGGAGGCGGGACTGGGAACGCCGGGTAGGGGCGGCCCTTAAGGTCAGCTTCAAGTCGATGGCTGGTTGGTGATTTTTCAAGTTTCAGTTTTCGAGCCGTCCGGTTGCGGGCGGTCGGGGCGCAGCGGTAACGCGCCCGTAGGGAGCGATGGCTCCCGCGTTAACATCGCTCGAATGGGCGGACATACCCGTCATCTTGGAGGAACGTCACGTGACGACGATTGAGCGTGTGAGGAAAGTGGTGGCTGAGCAACTCGACCGCAACCCGGACGAGGTCACCCCGGAAGCGTCCTTCGAGGACCTGGGCGCGGACTCGCTCGACATGGTTGAGCTGACCATGGCGTTCGAGGAAGAGTTTGACATCGAGATCCCGGACGAGGACGCGGAGAAGATCCGCACCGTTCAGGACGCAGTCAACTACCTCTCTGAGAAGACCAAGGCCTAGGAGTCTTTGAGGAGCCATTGCCGCACTTCGCAGTGTCACTGCGGGGTGCGGCAGTGGTTCACGTTCTCCCTCCGTTACCCCTGAATCGCTACCCGGTGGGCATCCCCGGTAGGCGCACTGGTCCCGGGTTCAAGAACCGGGTGTGAAGCAAGCGAAAGCGTTCCCATGTCAAGGCGTCGTGTAGTCATCACCGGTTTGGGATGCGTCAGCCCGGTTGGCCTCTCCGCAGAGGAAAGCTGGCAGGCGGTGCTCTCCGGAAAGAGCGGAGTCGGTCCGATCACCCATTTCGACTCCTCGGGGCTGGACGTCCATTTCGCTTCCGAAGTGAAGGATTTCGACCCGCTGGCCTACTCCGACCGCAAGGAAGCGCGTCGCATGGACCGGTTCACGCAGTTCGCGGTGGCTGCAGCGCAGCAGGCGATGGACGACTCCGGCCTGAAGGTGACGGACGAGAACCGGGACGAGGTCGGCGTGCTGATCGGCTCCGGCATCGGCGGCATCGACACCCTAGAGAAAGAAATTCGCGTTGGGATTGAGCGGGGCGCGGGCAAGATCAGCCCATTCTTCATCCCGATGATGATCTGCGACATGGCGAGCGGGATGGTCTCGATCCGCTTCGGCCTGGGTGGCCCGAATAGCTGCGTGGTCACCGCGTGCGCCACCGGCACCCATTCCATCGGCGATGCCGCCTCGATCATTCGCCGCGGTGACGCCGTGGCGATGCTGGCCGGAGGCGCAGAGGCGGCCATCACGTGGATGTCGGTCGGCGGTTTCGCCGCGTGCAAGGCGCTCTCCACCCGCAACGACGATTTCGCCCACGCCAGCCGCCCGTTCGACGCGAGCCGCGATGGCTTCGTGATCGGCGAGGGCAGCGTGGTGATGATGCTGGAAGAACTGGAGTTCGCGCAGGCGCGGGGGGCACGCATTCTGGCGGAGGTGGGCGGATACGGCATGAGCGCGGACGCCTACCACATGACGCAGCCCGCACCCGAAGGCCGGGGTGCCTTCCGTGCGATGCGTGCCGCACTGAAGGACGCCGACGTCACGCCCGAGCAGATCGACTACATCAACGCGCACGGCACTTCCACGGTCCACAACGACCGGAACGAGACCAAGGCGGTACGCGCCCTCTTCGGCGATGCGGCCTACAAGGTGCCGATCAGCAGCACCAAGTCGATGACCGGGCACCTGCTGGGTGCTGCGGGCGCGCTGGAGGCGATGTTCTGTGTCCAGTCGATCCGGGACGGGGTGATCCCACCGACCATCAACCAGTTCACGCCGGACCCGGAGTGCGACTTGGACTACGTGCCGATGACGAAGCGCGAGCACCACGTGGACGTCGCGCTCTCCAACAGCTTCGGGTTTGGCGGCCACAACGCCAGCCTGGTGGTCAAACGCTTCGTTCCCTAGTCTGCGTTGCGCTGCCCATCAGAATCTGATGGCAAGGGGAATGGATTGAACCGCAGAGACGCGGAGAACGCAGAGAAGAGCGCCCGGGAGATGGATTGGGAGTGATCGCTGCACTACCGTGGCCGCTCTTCTCGCCATCCTTCGTTTCCAATTGCGTTCTCCGAGCTCTCTGCTTCTCTGCGTCTTTGCGGTGAGATTGAAGCCCCGCCACTGTCTGTCACAAGGATTCCTACGATGAGTGTTCTCTCCGACCGCGCCATTGCCGCGGCGCCGTCTCCCACGCTGGCCATCACCGCTCGTGCCAACGCCCTCAAGGCGCAGGGCATCGACGTGGTGGGTTTCGGGGCGGGCGAGCCGGACTTCGACACTCCGGAACACATCAAGGAGGCGGCCATCCAGGCGCTTCACAAGGGGCAGACGAAGTACACCCCCTCCTCTGGCATCCCGGCTCTCAAGGAAGCGGTCTGCGAGAAGCTCAGCCGTGAGAACGGCCTCACTTACGATCCGAAGCAGATCATCGTCTCGGTGGGGGCGAAGCACAGCATCTACAACGCGTTTCAGGCAATCCTGAACCCCGGCGACGAGGTGATTATCCCGGTTCCATACTGGGTGAGCTATCCGGAGCAGGCGAAACTGGCGGGAGCGGTGCCAGTCTATGTGGACGCCCCGGAGTCGGACGGCTTTAAGCTGAGGGCCGAGGCGGTTGCGGCGGCGATCACACCCCGCTCCAAGATCCTGGTGCTCAACTCTCCCAGCAATCCATCCGGCGCCGTGGTGGAAGAGGCCGAACTCGAGAAGATCGCGGAGCTGGCCGTGAAGCACAACCTGCTGGTGTTGAGCGACGAGATCTACGAGCATCTGACGTACGGTCGGCGTCACGTGAGCATCGCCAGCTTCGGTGAGGAGATCAAGCGGCTGACACTGGTGGTCAACGGCTTCTCCAAGGCTTACTCCATGACGGGTTGGCGCCTCGGCTGGCTGGCCGGCAATGCCGAGGTCGTGGCGGCGATGGGACGTATCCAGGATCAGAGCACCAGCAACCCGACCAGCTTTGCGCAGGCGGGCGCGGTGGCCGCTCTCCGGGGTCCGCAGGAGTGCGTGGAGCAGATGCGGCTCCAATTCGAGAAGCGCCGCAACTACATGGTCGAGCGACTCTGCGGCATTCCGGGCGTGAGCTGCGTCCGTCCCGAAGGCGCGTTCTACGTGCTGCCCAGTGTGACCGGGCTACTGCACGGAGCGGTCCGCGACACGGACTCCCTCGCCGACGTCCTGCTCAGCGAGCATCGGATTGCGGTGGTCCCCGGCAGCGGCTTCGGTGTCCCGAACAACATCCGCCTCTCCTACGCCGCCAGTATGGAAGCGATCGAGAAGGGGCTCAACCGCCTTGAAGAGGCGGCCCGTCAGCTTTGTTCGTAATGCAGAATGCAGAATGCAGGGCTACGGAGACGAGTTGCCCTGCATAGGGGTTGATGGCACTCGCGCTTGCGGATGGGTATGACGAAGACCTGCGCACGAGGGGTTCCGCTGGCAGTGAATGCGAGCTACGCTACGTCACCTGCATTCTGAATTCTGCATTCTGAATTGATCAGGAGGTGCACCATTTCACATAAGTTGAGGTTGGGGATTCCGAAGGGAAGCTTGCAGGCCGCGACGCTCGCCCTTTTCAAACGGGCCGGGTTCAACTTCACGGTCAGCGCGCGCTCGTACTACCCGCAGGTGGACGACCCCGAGCTTGAAGCAGTGCTGCTGCGTGCCCAGGAGATCCCGCGTTACGTTGGGGAGGGGATCCTCGACGCGGGGCTGACCGGCTGGGACAATGTGGTTGAGTCGGGCGCGGATGTGGTCGACGTGGCGGAGTTGGTCTACTCCAAGGCGACCAGCAAGCCCTACCGGTGGGTGCTGGCCGTCCCGGAAGACTCCGAGATCCACTCAGTCAAGGATCTGGAAGGGAAGCGGATCGCCACCGAACTGGTGAACGTGACCCGGAGCTACCTGGAGCGCCACGGCGTGAACGCGCACGTGGAGTTCTCGTGGGGCGCAACCGAGGTGAAGGTCCCCGACCTGGTGGATGCCATCGTGGAGGGAACCGAGACCGGGAGCACGCTCCGAGCCCATCGCCTGCGCGTGCTGGATGAGCTGCTGCTCAGCACCACCCGCTGGATCGCCAGCCGTCAGGCCCACGCTGACCCGTGGAAGCGCGAGAAGATGGAGAACGTCATCCTGCTCCTTCGCGGCGCTCTCGACGCCGAAGGAATGGTTGGCCTGAAGATGAACGTCAGCCGCGCGGACCTGGAGACGGTGCTGGGGCTGCTGCCGGCGATGAAGCGGCCCACCGTATCACCGCTGGCCGACGGGGAGTGGGTAGCGCTGGAAACGATCCTCCCAGAGCTGGCAGCGCGGGACCTGCTGCCGAAGTTGAAGCGCGCCGGAGCGGAAGGCTTTGTGGAGTATCCCCTCCTGAAGGTCATCCAGTAGCCATGCAGGGAACTAGTGGCGGGGCGGACGGAGTCCTTTAAGTTCCCTTCGGACACGGAACCCGCCATCGAACGGAACGGCCTCGCCATGGTTTGCAAGAGCTGCAACTCGCCCAACTCGGACCAGCACAAGTTCTGCGCTCAATGCGGATCATCCCTTGCGGTGCCTGTGGGTGCGACTGCCAATTCGTCTGCCGCCGGCTCGAAGGCTGCGGATCTGGTCCCGATCTTTGCGGCCCTGGATGCGGGAGACACGGACACTGCGCTCACCGTGGCGATGGAAGTGCTGGCGCGTGATCCCCAAAGCCCCGGTGCCCATCTCGCGCTGTCCGAAGTGTATGAGCGACGCGGTGAGCCGGAAGAAGCGGCCCATCAGAGGCAGCTTGCCGAGGCGGGAGCGAAGGTCGTCAGCGAGCTGGTGGCACTGACCGCCATTGCGCCGCCGTTCTCGCCCATCCGTCGTCAGCGGCCCGTTTGGGTGTTTGCAGCGGGTGCGTTAGTTTGCCTGGGACTGATCGTGGGTGGCGTGGGCGTCGGGCACCTGCTTGCCGGGCGCGGCAAAGGAGATGCAACCGCCGGTTCGTCGATCCACTCGATGCCGGGAGTTGGGGCGTCACAGCCACCGACGTACAGGACGGGGTCGCTGACCGGTTCACCCTCCGTCCCGAGGCCCGCCGCGCCGCGCACCGCAGCCGTGTACGCAGCAACCGCTCCGAAGGGTGTGGCGCCGGCCAGCCCACCCCGTCGCGGCTTCCAGATGCGCGTCTCGACCACTCCCGCCTTTGCCCCAACTTTTGCCCCACCAGAGCGCATTGGGCTTCCGCAAGTGATCGATCATCGGCCCGGTGCGCGGCAGGAGCCCATGACAGCTGCGGCGGTTGGCGAAGTCCGTCCGATTGGGTCGCAGGGATCAACGGGCGCGTCGCCCGCAGCGCCTGGACCGATCGCACTGCAAGCGACCCCCGGCCGGACGACACTGCCTGTAACAGGAGCCGTGGTCGGTCCGCGCGCGGCTGTGACAACCATCGACGCCAACAGCGAAAAAAAGAATGGCGAAGTGGAACTCTCTGGGCCGGAGCGGGGGTTCATCCGTATAGAGCGCAATAGTGCGAATGGCTCGCCGAGTGGCAGTGCGCCTTCGACCCCGGCAGCGCCGGCGAACACCGCATCGGCAAGTGTTGCACAGGGACCTCGCCCTGTGGCTGAACCGGATGGTCGTGCCACCGCCAATCTGCTGGAAGGCGCGCGGCGCGAAGAACGGCTGGGAATGGACGCGATCCGCGAGGGCCTGGTGGATGAGGCGCAATCGCATTTGCGGAGCGCCTATCGGATGTATGGGGCCGTCGCTAGGCAAGGTGGGCCGGAGGCTGCGGCGGCACGGTCCCGCGCGGCCTATTGCGTCCGGGCGCTGGCAACGCTAAGGTA
>JANPLG010000229.1:0-18811 GCA_031426395.1 Actinomycetes bacterium | reverse complement strand
GCGGCGAGATCGAGGCGGCTCCCACCATCGCGGGGAATCTCGTGATCATCGGTTCCTCGGACGGCTTCCTCTACGCGCTGGAAGCCGCATCCGGCAAGCTCCGATGGAAGTACAAGACTGACGACAAGATCCTCGGTGCCGCCAACATCGTTCCCGCTCCGGGTGGACAGGGTTCGTGGGCAGTGGTTGGCAGTTATGACAACCGGGTGCATTGTGTGAATGTCGCCACCGGGAAGGTCGTCTGGACCTTCGAGACGGAGAACTATGTCAACGGCACGCCCGCCATCAGCAACGGTCAGGTCATCTTCGGGGGCTGCGATGGCCAGCTTCGGGTGCTGCGTCTGGCGGACGGCAAGCAACTCCGCGACATCGAAATAAAGGACTACATCGCCGGCTCCACCGCGCTGGACGGCAATCTCGCCTTCCTCGGCCACTATGGCAATGAGGTGGTCTGCGCGGACGTCGCCTCAGGTAAGATCGTCTGGACCTTCCGCGACCGGCAGTTCGCCTTCTTTTCCTCGCCGGCGGTGACGGCGGACCGCATCGTCATCGGTGGGCGGGACAAGCGGCTGCACTGTCTGAACCGCAAGGACGGCACGGAGATTTGGAACTTCCGCACCCGCGGCAAGGTCGACAGCTCCCCCGTGGTCTGCGATGGCAAGATCGTGGTCGGCTCGGAAGATGGCCGGCTTTACCTGGTGAACCTGGCGGATGGCAAGGAACTCTGGTCGTACGAGATCGGCGCGCCGGTGATGAGTTCTCCCGCCGTCACCAGCGGCCGGGTGGTCGTGGGCGCAAACGATGGGACCCTCTGGTCCTTCGTTCCGGCGTAACTCTGCCGAAAACCAAGATGACGAACCGGGACTTTGACGCCCGACGTGCGAAAGAGTGTAGGACAGGCGCGTGGAGCGCCGACCTCCGGAGAACCCATGGCCCTCACGCTGGACGTAATTCAGACGCCTGCCCCGCAGACTGAGACGCAGGAGACGCGGGAGACGCGCGCCGGAAACTACTTCGTTTCCAACTATCCGCCGTTTAGCTTCTGGTCGCCGGAGAACGCCGGGGAAGCGTATGAGGCCCTGGACCGTCCTGCAGCGCCGGGCACGCCGCTGGGGGTCTACCTCCACATCCCGTTCTGCCGCAAGCGCTGCCACTTCTGCTACTTCCGCGTCTACACGGACAAGAACAGCAGCGACATCCAGCAGTATCTGGACGCCGCTCTGCGGGAGTTGGAACTCTACGCGGAGAAGCCGTTCATCGCGGGGCGCAAGCCGGAGTTCGTCTACTTCGGCGGCGGGACTCCGTCGTACCTCTCCGTCCGCCAGCTCACCTACCTCACCGAGGGGATGAAGCGCATCCTCCCGTGGGACGAGGCGAAGGAGATCGCGTTCGAGGGCGAGCCCGGCACTCTCACCGAGCCGAAGATGCACGCCATCCGGGATACGGGTGTCACCCGCCTCTCCCTCGGTGTGGAGCACTTTGATGAGCGCATCCTCAAGCTGAACGGGCGCGCTCACGGGGCGAAGGAGATCGACCGAGCCTATGGCTTTGCGCGGGACGCCGGTTTCCCGCAGATCAACATCGACCTCATCGCCGGCATGATGGGCGACACGGACGAGACCTGGCAGTACGCCATCGGGCGTACGCTTGAGCTTTCGCCGGAGAGCGTCACCATCTACCAGATGGAGATTCCCTACAACACCACCATCTACGCCGATATGAAGGCGCAGGGGCATGCAGTCGCCCCCGTGGCGGATTGGGCCACCAAGCGCCGCTGGGTGGACGAGGCCTACGGCCAGTTGGAAGCGGCGGGTTACACCGTCACCAGCGCCTACACGGCGGTGAAGGATCCCAGCAAGACGAAGTTCGTCTACCGGGATAGCCTGTGGGCCGGAGCGGACCTCGCGGCCCTGGGGGTCGCCTCCTTCTCCCATGTGGGCGGGACGCACTTCCAGAACCTGCACAATTGGGAGCCGTACCTCGCTGCCCTGGAACGTGGTGAACTTCCGATCTATCGCGCCATGACCCCTACGGTCGAGGAGCGATTCATCCGGGAGTTCGTGCTCCAGATGAAACTCGGCCACACGGACGCCGGCTACTACCGCGAGAAGTTCGGCATCGATCCACGGGTGCGATTTGCCACGGAGCTTGAGCGAATCCGCGAGTGGGGCTACCTGACCGTGGAAGGTGACGCCATCCGCATCAACCGCGAGGGGCTGCTGCAGGTCGACCGCCTCCTGCACGAGTTCTTCCTTCCCGAGCACCGCGACTCACGCTACGCGTGAAAAGCGTTCCTAATCCTACTCTTAATCCTAATCCTACTCCTCCCCGGCTACCGCCCAACCGCAGCCACTCCCCGTTGTGAGAGCCTGAAGCCAGATGCCCTCCACTCCATCCGGCCTATCCGCATCACGGGCGCAAGCAGAACTCAAGGTGGAGGCGCTCTCCCCTGCGTGTGACCTCTACCCGCTCGATGCCTTCTATGAGCGCGCCGGGCAGCCGCTTCCCCGCACCTGGGCGCTGGACGGGCCGGAGATGCCGGAACCCTACCGGTCACTGCTGGTCCACCAGCGCGACATGACTCCGACCCTGGAGGCATTCCACCAGGAGCGGGTCCACCTTCGCGTCCTGGCCCGTGAGCTGCATGGGGACGAGATGTGGCGCGAGGTGGTGCTGACCACGGATGAGGGCGGCGTCGCGGTGGAGTTCGGTGCCATCGTGATCCACTGCCATCGGTTTCCCGAGGCCGCGCGACAGGACGTGCTGGGTTGCCGCACCCCGCTCGGCACCATCCTGGCCGTCCACGAGATCGCGCACGTGAGCCGCCCGACCGCCTACTTCGCGGTGGAAGCGGACAGCGTCATCTCCAAGGCCTTTGGCACAGATCAGGCGTCCGGCCTACACTACGGGCGGTGCAACGCCTTGCTGGATGTCCACGGCGAGCCGTTGGCCAACGTGGTCGAAGTGCTCCCGCTTCTAGGCTAGTGATTGATCGTTGAATTGAGGACTTCGGATTCCGGAATAGAACGCGGATGACGCGGATTGGACGGATCGACGCGGATCATACCGGTCATTTTCCCCCAGAACCATAGCCAGCAGCCTTGTGCTGCGTTCGATCACGGCACCAGCCTCGGTAACCCGTGCCCCCCTTGGACGGGGTCGTTTGGTCATGCGGCTTCCGTAACTGTAAGTTCACAGTATTCGTGGGGTATTGCGGTGCCACCGAGCCTCCACCGTGATCGAACGCGGCGCGAGGCCGCTGGCTATGGTGGGGGCGGGATGGCATCGACGGGGCGAAAGCGCCCTCGAGTCAAGGCGCTTCTGGAATCCCTAAACCTAGCTTCACCGAGCTCACGCGCTGCTTGCGAGCCGCCCCCTTCACGCACTCTCCCATATGAAGATCGCCATTCTGACGGCTGGGACCGGTAGCTTCCACTGCGGCACCTGCATGCGGGACAACGCCCTGGCCGTGGAACTGCGCCGCCAGGGGCATGACGCCGTTCTGGTCCCGATGTACCTGCCGCCTATCCTGGACGAGGAGGGCGAGTTGGCCCCGCTCTTCTACGGCGGCATCAACGTCTACCTCCAGCAGAAGAGCGCCTTCTTCCGGAAGACGCCGCGCTGGCTGGACAAGCTGTTCGACACTCCAGAGGCGCTTCGCAAGGCGGCCACGCAGTCCGGGAACATGACCAGCCCCAAGGAGTTGGGTGACATCACCCTCTCGATGCTTCGTGGCGAAGAGGGCAACCAGCGTAAGGAGCTTGATCGGCTGGCGGAGTGGCTCAAGGAGTTCGGGCCGGAGGTCGTCGTCCTTTCCAATGCGCTTCTTTTGGGCATCGGGCCGTACCTGCGGCGGATCACTGGCGTTCCCGTGGTCTGCATGCTGACCGGCGAGGACACCTTTCTCGATAGCCTCCCCGATGGCCCCCGCGAGGAAGCCTGGGCGAACGTCAGCCGGCTGGCCAAGCAGATGGACGCCTGCATCGCCATCAGCCAGTACTACGGCGACCTGATGCGTGATCGGACGGGCGTTTCGGCCGCGCGGATGCACGTGGTACACGCCGGCATCAAGGTGGAGGGCTTTCCGCCCGCCGCGCCCCCCGCCGTGCCGACCATCGGCTATCTTGCCCGCATGTGCTACCCAAAGGGTCTGCACACGCTGGTGGACGCGTTCATTGAGATGCGGCGGCGCGGCAATGTGCCGGATGCGGTGCTGCGCGTCGCCGGCAGCCAGACGGCTGCGGATGCGGTCTACGTTGCCACCCTGCGGGAACGGCTGGAGAAGGCGGGCGTCGCGGATGCGGTCACGTTCACGCCCAACGTTTCTCGCGAGGAAAAGCTCCGCTTTCTTCAAGGGCTCTCCGTCTTTTCGGTTCCCGCCACCTACGGCGAATCGTTTGGCCTCTACGTGATCGAGGCGATGGCGGCGGGCGTGCCCCTGGTTCAGCCTCGTCACGCCGCGTTCCCGGAACTGGTGGAAGCAACCGGCGCCGGACTGCTCGTCGACCCGGACGATGCGGAGGCCCTCGCTGAAGGGCTGGAGACGCTGCTGCTCGATCCGGAGCGCGCGTGGTTGATGGGTGCGGCGGGCCGTCGCGCAGCCGAGGAGCAGTTCACGGTGGACCGAATGGCCAGCGAGACGGTGGCTATTCTTGGCTTGACGGCCCGTCAAAAGCAGGATTCGTAATGTAGCCAAACGGCCCTGTGACCATTCCTCATGACCCGCCCTGAGGCTTTGCGATGCTGTTTCGAACTCGATGAGTCAGTTTTGAATGTGTGCAATGAGTTCCTCGCATGGTGAATAGGTGCGACTTATCGTGAAGCGTCCGACCTGCTTTGCCAAGAGCTGATTTCGTTTCGGCCCTTCCGGAACCTGGAACCCAAAGTGAACGTTAAACGGATAATCTACGAAGGCGGATTGGAAGCTCGAAAAGAGGATGGCATCTCGACTATGCCGACAGCAAGCGCCGCGCATCTCAGCGAATTAGCCAAATCTCACGGCCTACGTCCGATAATCGTATCTGAATTAAGCAATACTGGAGAGACACGCGACTTCATAGTCTCGGTCCATAACGATTTGTTAGAAATCAGAGCCACTCAGATCTATCAGGCCATGGCAAAGGGGAAGCTGTTCGACGTTTTGCATCCGCTCTATTACGATGTGACATCGGCAGTGTATCACTGTAAGAAGATGGCCCTCGCCTATGTCGATCTCTGCAACAGGAATGCGACGTTAAGGTTGATTCCTGACTTGGCGAAGTCAGAATCAGATACTTGTATTCTTAACAGCGATGGCGAGCCTTATTTTGAGTTCGACGCGCTTCTTAGCTCTCTCCGCCGCAGCTATGACAAACTAGGGCACGTCGTGTGGACTGCTTTCGGTACCAAAGGTGGGGGTCGACCTGACAATTACGCAGACACACTGAGACGGTGTTCCACTATACCGCCGAGCCTTGCTAGTCGACTTAACGCAAGTTGGAGTTCCACAGGTGCCAGAATCAAGACCTTCCGTGATTGCACTCAACACTTTGCTTCCGCCGACTTCGGGTTTTCATCGGTCTGGATGCGACGGCTAGATCACGAGAGTTGGTATGCGGTGGCACCGATCCCCGACAATCCAGAGGTAAAGTCCAAATCGCGTTTTACGTATACGGCTAAACTCGACGCACTAACTTATGGTTGGGAGTCGCTTAATGAGATTGTAGACGCTAGTGTTGAGGTTGTTTCGCACCTAGCCTGATCATAGTTCCACTATTCCACGCGCATGGCCTCCGCCGCCACACGGGTGGCCGCCAGCCGCGCGGGGCCAATCCCGGCCAGGATGGAGGCGACGACCATCATCCCGACCGACTGGATGAAGACCTCCGGCTCGAGCGTGTAACGGATGCTCCAGCCGAAGAACTGCTTGTTGATGACGAAGGTGAGCAGATAGCTCAGCGCCAGTCCGCAGAGGCATCCCAGCAGCGAGCCGATCAGGCCGAGCACGCCGCTCTCCACCAGCACCATCTTCTGCACCTGACCGCGCCTCGCACCCACCGCTCGGAGCACGCCGATCTCCCTTCCCCGTTGCAAGATGAGGGCGGTGAGGGTGCTGATCACGCCCAGGACGCTCACCAGGATCGCGATTCCCTGAAGCGCGTAAGTGATGCGGAAGGTCTGGTCGAAGATGCGGAGCGCGCGCTGCCTGAGGGCGAGGTTGGGCGTGGCGATCAGCAGCAGGTCCTTCGGGGCGAGGGCCAGGAGTTGGGTGCGGACGCGGTCCACGTCCACCCCTGGCTGCACGTAGACCGCGATCCGCTCGGTCCGCCGCACCTTCCAGAGCCGTTCAAAGAGGGCGCGGTCCATCATCAGGTAGCCGCCGTCTGTGCTGTAGTCGTAGAAGACGCCGGTGATGGGGAAGCGCTGTGTTCCGGATGGGGTGAGCAGCTCCAGGAGGTCGCCGTTCCGCAGCCGGTGGCGGAAGCCGAAGCTCTCCGTAATGATCACGCCTGCCTGCCGCTCGGCCGCAGTGAGCGACGCCTCTGCGGTGGTCCCAATGAACTGCAGCTTCCCATACCGCGCCTGCACATCGAAATCGATGCCGCCGACGTGCGTGATCCGGTCCCGGAACGGCACCTCCACGCCCCGGTAGGTGTCGACCGCCGCCACGCCGGGTAGCTTACGCACCTGGGCAATCAAGCTTTCCGGCATGGCGGAAGCGGAGGTGGAGACATCCCGGCCCGCCGGTTCCACGTAGAGGTCGCCGCGAATGGTCTGGCGGATCCAGATGTCGACCGTCTTCCGGAAGCTCCCCACCATCACGGTCAGCGCGATAAGCATCCCTACGCTTACCATGAGCGCCGCAACGACCACGCTTGTCCGAGCGACTGCCTCGCGGAGGTAGCGCACGCCCAGCCGCGCCTCGATGCCACCCACTGCGGCAACCAACGGGCTCAAGAACCGCTCGCAGAGGAGGGTGAAGCCTGGGGCCACCAGCGAGAACCCGAAGAGCAGCAGGAAGGCGCTGACGAACCCTCCGAACGGCCGACGGGCGCTGACCGTCCAGACCGTCACGAGGGCGGCCATCACTAGAAGGGATAGCCCCAGCCCCGTGAGCCGTCCCAGCGGCAGCGGCTGCGCCTCGATCTGGATGCCCTGCCGCATGGTGACGCTTGGCGGTGTCTGACTCGCCTCAATGGCAGGGGCCAGGGCGGAGAGCAGCGACATCCCGACCCCCAGCGCGAACCCGAAGAGGTAGACGCCAGGATCGAGGTAGAGGTGGGTGGCGTTGACCTGCAGGTAAAGCGTGGAGATGGTCTGCGCTACGGAGCCGAGCGCCCCGCGTGCCATGACCGTGCCGAGCAGCAGGCCAATAATGCTGCCGACCACCCCCAGGAAGAGCGCCTCCGAGAGGAACTGCACGATGATCTGGCGGCGCGTCACCCCCAGGCTGCGCAGGATGCCGATCTCCTTCCGACGGCGCAGCACGGCCATGGAGACGGCGTTGAAGATCAGGAACATCGAGACGAACAACGCGATGAAGGCGAGTGCTGTCAGGTTGAGGCCGAACGCCTCGACCATGTTCTCGACCTGGCGGGTACGGGCTGCGGGATGTGTGATTCGTGTTCCGGACGGGAGCAAGGCCGTGAGCGCGGCGGTGACCGCCTCCTTGCGGGCGGGGTCGACCAGGAGGTCGATGCGGTCCAGTTTCCCCTGTCGTCCGAACGCCTGCTGCGTGGACGCTAGGCTCATGATCACGATGTTGCCGCCCATCGCCTGCTGGAGTTGGGGGCTGTCGAGGAAGTGCACCACGGTGAAGAGGGTCGGGTGGCCGTCCGCCAGCATGGTGATGCGGGCACCGCGCTCTAGCCGGTGCCGCCGCGCGAGGGTGCTCGTGATGGCGACGGCGGTTGGGTCCATGGCGAATTGCAACGCCGTGGCCGGGTCGATGCGCGCTGAACTCTCCTCGCGCTCGAACGGCTGCATTGCGGTCGGGTCGATCCCGAGCACCAGCAGCGTCTCGCTGTAGGTCTCGCGGGGATCCTCGCCAGCCTCGGTCTTGCCGTCCATCCGCGCTCGCGCGTAGGCCTGCACCACCGGCGCGGTGGCCTGCAAGCCGGGGATGCCCTGGAGCCTCGAAAGGACCGTCTCGTCGAAGCCGCCCGAGTCGCCGGCGATCTGGAGGTTCGCCTTTCCAGCGACCGCATCCACGGTATCTGAGAATGAGGAAAGCGCCGAATGGTTAGCCAGGCGGATGCTGACGAACACTGCAACGCCCAGCGCCACCCCCAGGAGCGTCAGCAGTGAGCGCCCACCCTCCTGGAACAGATGCCTCGCGCCGACCCACCGCCATAGGACGTCGATCACCTGGCCGTCTCCGGCATGCGGTCTTGCGCGACCATCGGCTCATCGCGGAGCACGCGACCATCGCGCAATTCGATGACGCGTTCTGCCACGGCGGCCGCTTCCGGGCTGTGGGTGACGAGCACCACGGTGACCCCGTGCCGCCTGCCCACCTCGCCGAGCAGCGCCATCACCTGGTCTGCGGTGCGGGAGTCGAGGTTGCCGGTCGGTTCGTCCGCCAGCACCAGCGTGGGACGATGGATGAGCGCCCGTGCGATGGCCGTCCGCTGCATTTCGCCGCCGGAAAGCGTATGCGGCCGGGCGTCGCGCCGGTGGCTCATGCCGACCTCTTCCAGCAGTGCGTCCGCCTGAGGGAAAACGTCCCGCTCCCGCGCCCCACCCAGCAGGGAGGGAAGGGCCACGTTCTCGCGCACCGAGAGCGTGGGGAGCAGGTTGAAAAACTGGTAAACGATGCCGAGCCGTTCCCGACGCAGGCCGGTCAGCGCGTCATCCGAGAGCCGGCTCAGCTCGCGGTCGCCGATCCACACTTCGCCGGAGGAGGGGACGTCGATGCCGGCAAGCAGGTTGAGCAGCGTGCTCTTGCCGGAACCGCTCCGCCCCACCACCGCCACGAACTGCCCGTCCGGCACCTCCAGCGAGATCCCATCGACCGCCCGCACCCGCTGTTCCCCCAGCGGGAATTCCTTGACGACGTTCACCAGCCGGACAGCTGCGCCGCAGTCCTCTGCACTTCGGGCGGGCGGCGAAACGGCATCGGGTAACATGGTGCTCAACGGTCTGCTCCGGTCATAGGGACGGCTCCAAGACCGTTCCATCCTATCCCACGCAACCCGTCACCGGGCGCGACCCGTAGGCGGGGGCCGTTCAAGTTCGATCATCCGTCGCCTTCAAACACGGGCTGGCCATCTACCCCCGGGGGGGGAGAGAGACACACACGCTGCCTCGGTCCGTATGTTGTGCCCTCAGAGGTGATGCGCTTCAACCGTGCCCCCTGTCTGTGGGCGTTCGCGGCAGTTCGGTTCTGAGGCTCATCACGTGCTCGATGAACGCTTACAGCGGGCAAGAATGGGGTATCAAGTCAGGCAGCCTGCCCGGCTCTCGGGCAGTGGCGCAAATGAGGAGTAGCCGATGCATGCCGAGGTGCGTAAGGGACGTGATTTGCTGGGGATGCCCGTTTACACGGTCGAGGAGGGGAAGCGCCTTGGCGAGGTCACGGCGCTCCTTGTCCGTCCCAGTGACTCCACGGTGGCGGCGATCCGCTTCACCTCCGGCGGAAGCACTTATCATCTAGCCTTCGAGCGCTTTCGGACCGTCGGGCACGATGCCCTTCTCATCGATAATGAAGCGGTTCTGCATCACGACTTGAGCTCGGATCAGTGCCGGGAGTTGGATACGGGACTCAGCGGACGACCCGTCATCACAATGAGCGGTCAACGGCTGGGGACCCTCTTGGGGTTTCAGGTGGAGACGTCCACCGGCCGAATCGAGGCCTACCGCGTGAAGCCGGAGTCGGGCATGCTGGCGCGGCTCGCCGCCTCGGTGATGGACCGTGGCCTGGAGATCCCGATCTCGCAAGTCCACTCGCTCGGCGCGCACGCGTTGATCGTCCACGACGATGCAGCGACCGCAGCAGACGCAGTGGCACCACCGGACGAGGAGCCCTTGCCCCACCCCTGACCCCGAAGCAAATCGCACCAACCTCCTGGTCGTGGTCCGGCACCGTGGGATTTCCGTCCAGGGAGCCGCATCCCGCTCATCGCGCAAGGCCGTGAACGACTTGTCCGGGCAGTGGAAACGAGCCTGAAGGGCCGTGCACGGACAGGGTGTTACCGCGCTTTGTAGGTAGCGGGGATTCGAAGCGTTAGCCTTCTCGCCATGAGGAACTCGACTCCGCTTTCGTAATCGTCGTCCCCCTCGACGGCGGCCGTCCCGGGCGTGGAAACCGTCTCCTTCGGGGGTCCAGCTGTACCCGGCCTGGGCGTGGGACTCGCTCCGTCATTTGGTTGAGGGCCGCTGGTGTCGCTACCCCGGTGCGGGGGGCGGGCGTGCCTGGACCCCCGCAATGCACGGGCACCTTCGCATCAAGATTGCCAGGCGAGGGTGACGGAGTTTTCGGGGGCGGAACCCTACTCCTTGTTACCTGGGCCTCTTCACCTACTTTCGGCGGTCGCGCCCCGTCCGCAGCATGTGAAGAAGTTTGTTACGTTCCTAGGCGAAGTGCAGGTGGTTCGCTTGAGGCTGGTTGCTTACCTTTGGGCTGCATGGGATGCCGCTGAGTGTTAAGGTATCCAAGGTGCGGCGGGATGCGGCACCTCTGTGAGGAGCCCTTCCATGCCTGCCACCCGACCCCGTTTCCCTACTGCGCTCCGGTTTCCACTGCCGGTCGTGACCCTGGCGCTCGCGGTGGCGAGCCTGCTGGCGGTCGGTTGCCGGGCACAGGCACCGGCTACCCCGGCCTCGGTGCGAGACGACTTCCGCAAGCTGGTGATTGCTGACCGCAAGCCTTCGCCGCTGAATCCGCGCGCTGTCAGCCAGTCGGATGTCGGCAATGTGCGGGTGGAGCGGGTGAAGATCACGCCGGAGACCGGCTTCGACGCAGTCGTGGCACTCTACCGTCCAAAGGCCGAGGGGAAGTATCCCACGGTGATCATCCAGCACTTCCTGGGTGGCAGCAAAGACCACCTGGCCCTGATCCCGCTCATGAACGGTCTGGCGCAGCGCGGCTACGTGGTCGCCGCCATTGATGGCCGGTTTCGTGGCGAGCGCCAGAACGGGACCTCGCTGGACGCCGCCATTGCTGAGGCGCTCAAGACCGGCAAGGGTCACCCGTTCCTCTTCGACACCGCCTACGACCTGACCCGGCTCCTCGACTACCTGCAGTCGCGCCCGGACGTTGACGGCGACCGCATCGGGATGACCGGCCTCTCCGAAGGCGGAATCCTCACCTGGATGACGGCGGTGCTGGATGACCGGATCAAGGTCGCCGTCCCGATCATCGGCGTCACGACGTTCTCAGACGCTTTCGAGGACAAGGAGACGCCGGAAACGCAAACGCGCATCCGCCTCTTTGAACCGGCGCTCCGGGAGCACGCCAAAGCGATTGGGGAGCCAGCAGTCAATGCGAAGGTTTTCCGCTCCGCCTGGCAGAGGCTGCTGCCGGGGACGCTGGACCGCTTCGATGCCCCGAATCTGGTGCCGCTGGTAGCGCCGCGCCCGCTGCTGATTCTGAACCACGGCGCGGACGAGCTCTTTCCCGTGGAAGGAGCGAAGAAAGTCTTCGAGAAGACGAAGGCCCGCTACGCGGAACTGAAGGCGGAAGAGAAGCTGAGCTTCCAGATCCTGCCGGATGCCAAGCACGCCGCCTTCAACTTCGGAGAGATCAACGCCGCGATGGCATGGATGGACAAGTGGCTCAAGAACCCACCTGCCGGGCAGTGAAGTCAATTGCGGATTGCGGATGCAGGTTAGCTGGAGGCGGAAGGATGTCTCGTCGCTCCATCTCTCCCTCGCTCCATCTCTCCCTCGCTCCATCTCTCCCTCGCTCCATCTCTCTCTGACGGTCGCGACTCGGCATCGCTTCTTGGTCGGCGGTACCCCGCAATCTGGGCGGGACCCAATTCCGACCGTTCCATACCACTCTCTTGAAAGCCGGAGTCGCCAAGCACCCAAGCGCCGAGGGCGCAGGGGCATCGCATCTCGTCCAAGGAGGGGTTTATCGGCCGGCTCCAGGTGGTAGACGACCTGCGTGTTCCAAATCCTAACTCCCTAACGGGGACCTGTCCGCCGCGTGTGCAGGCAGGTCCTTTTTTTGCGTGCCGAGCCATTTCGTGTTGAAGATCTGCAACCTGATGCGCCACGCTGATCGTAACGCGAATTGCAGGTGGCTTGAACCTGTCCGGCTCCTTCTCTTTCACGCCAGGCCGTGAACGACCTGGCTGCCCTTTTGGGAACGACCCTGAAGGGCCGTGTCTGGACGGATGATCCCCTGAGGTCGGGTAGTTCAAGTGCGTGGATACCAAAGGAGGGACGGGTGTTCCAGGGGTGGAGCGGGCGGGACGCTCGTGCTTCGTGCTTCTTGGCGTTTCGAGGTAACGAAACCTAAGCGGCACCCGTACCTTCTAACTGGTGCACATGCGGCTTTGGTGCCTCCGGGTGCTTGGGGAGTAGGATGCAGCGTCGAAAGTTGTTGGAGGGGATGGCGGTTTTCGCGGCAGGGACGGCACTGCGAGCGGAGGCGCAGGGACGGCGTCCGGTGAAGCCGTCCGCGCCCAGCCTGGAGGAGACGCCCGCAGAGTGGCTGGCATTCCTGGGAGAGACGCCCGGACCGCTGCCGGACAATCAGGAAGAGCGCACACCCACCCTACTTCTTTATGAGAATGGCCGGTTGGTCTGGCTGTCCGGGACCGGGACGGAGCAGGCAGCCTGGAAGGAAGCAACCATCGGCGTTGAGGAGCGCACCCGCCTGCGGGGAATAGCGGAGCGGGCCGGTCTCTTGAAGCTTCGGCCGGAAAGCGCTCTCCCCATTTCCAAAGGCGCTCGGACCACCCATCTTGGGATCAGCGTGGGGACGGGGCTAGCGGCGAGCCGGCGGGTTCTGCGCGTGCGTGGGCTGGATCAACTCGCCGCAGTGAAAGAGCCGGACCCTCTGATCAAGGCGGCGAAGAGCTACCGTGACGCGCTCCTGGCACTCCGCCCTGCTGACGGGGGCCGGCCCTATGAGCCGGGAGTCATCCGCGTCTGGTTCCGGCCGGTGGGGTCGCGGGGCGAGTTCCCGGAGTGGCCGGTCGCAGCGCCGCAGTTCACCAGCGAAGGTCTGGCCTACTACGGCGGCACCGAGGCGCGGAACCTGATCGGGATCCTGGCGCGGTATCCTCGTCAGCGGATTGGCGCGCGGGTCTATCAAGTCGGATGGTCGCCTGCGCTGCAGATGCCGGGTGAGGCGGCGGTCGTTGCCAACGCTGCGGCCCTGAAGCCGACTGACCCCGTCTCGGCGCAGATCCGGTGGGATGGCCCGCAGGACAAGCCGATGCCTGCGTTCTGGCTCTTTGCCAACCGCCCGGTGCCGGCGATGCCGCGTCGCGCCGCCTTGCTCACGGGCGCGGTTTCCGGCGAAGCGATGATGGCGCTCCATACGGCGACCACCGAGATTCGAAAGCGCGAGGAGCGCACTGCCTCTCGGACGGCGTCCGACGGCTACACCTTCGCCTTCGAACGGGGCGGCAAGGCGCTACCGGGCTTCACCCTCTCCAGGGCTGGTTCCACGGAAGCGTTCACGCGACTGGCCGCGAGCCTCAAGTCCGCCCGCGTGGTTGCTCCGGGTCTTCAGGACCAGGTGCAGGCGGCTCTCCGACGGCTGGCGGCATAGCCGATGCGACTTGCCGTCACCGCCGATCTTCACTGGGGACATAGTCCCAAAGGTGATGCCGCCACGCGCGAGCTTGCCGCTTGGATGCGGGGGCTAGAAATCGATGCGCTGGTCCTGGCCGGCGACATCGGGGAATCGCTCTACTTCGCGCAATGCCTCGAGCTGTTCTCGGGACTCTCGTGCCGCAAGCTGCTGGTGCCGGGGAACCACGATCTATGGGTTCACGCCCCCACCGCCTCGTCCCTGGTCCGCTACGAGCGGGAGCTACCCCGGATCGCGGAAGCGCACGGGTTCGAGTATCTGGACCTCTCCCCCGCCCTTTTTCCAAACGGAGAGGCGGTGGTCGGTAGCATCAACTGGTACGACTACAGCTTCGCCGACCCCTCCGTGCTTGAGGAGTACCCCCGCGCCGAGGAGATGTACCGGCGAAAGCTCTTCCCGCGCGGCGATCACAACGACGGCCGGTTCGTGCGCCTCGGGATGCCGGACGAGGACTTCACGGTCTGGGTGGTCCATCGGTTGCAGGAACAGCTTACGGCGCTACCGGCGGACGTGGAGCGGGTGGTCTGTATTCAGCACCATCCCCCGCTTGAGGGGCTCTTCTATCCAACCCCCATCCGCAGCACGGAAGGCAAGTTCTGGCTGGCCTACACCAGTAATCGCGCGATGCAGGATCTGGTGCTCTCCGATCCAAGGATTCACACGGCTATCTGCGGCCACACGCACGCCTACGTTGAGTGCGAAACCGCGCGGCCGGATGGCGGTGCTCCAGTCCACGGCATCAACATCGGCGGCGATTACGGCTGGAAACGATTGCTGCTCCTGGACACGGACACCGGCGAACGTCAGTGGTGGAACTTCGGACAGAGCTAAGCGAGGGATCATCGTTCAATCGCCGCCAGAAGCATAGCCAGCAGCCTAGCGCTGCGTTCGATCTAGGTGGAGGCTTGGTGACCCGTACACCCCCAGCGACACGGTGGCTTTCGGTTGAGGAAGCCGTCTGGCGGAACGACCCTGTCCAAGGGGTTCACGAGGTACCCGACACTGCTACCGTGATCGAACGCAGCGCTGAGGCTGCTGGCTATTGCTTATGGCCGATGAATGGTCGGCCGCCTGCATGGGCATCAGACCTATGGTTCTTCCGATCCCATCCAAGGGAGACGCCCTGCCTTGCCGTCGGCGTCCCTTGGGAGCGGTGTCTCACGTTCGACCTTCTGCTCTCCGTTCAGGAGTCGCCGGATCATGGCGGCCTTCCCCTCCCGGCTGGCGAGCCGGATGCGCCAGCGCAGGTAGGCGAAGAGAAGGCAGTCGCCAGGTGCCACGCCCTGCTTCAGCAGCCTTACAGCATCGACGGGCAGAAGGGGTGGGTGAAGCCGAAGGCTGCGGATGCGCTGTTCTTCGCGGCGGAGGTCGGCGGCGGTGGGGAGTGGGAACTCCCACTGGCAACGCCGCAGGACGTTGAAGTGGGCGCGTCTCCAGTGGTCGCGGATCAGGACGCCGGCGTCCTCGCGGTGATGGTGGTGGACCACGGCCGCAGCGGTATACGACAGCCGGTTACCGGACAGGGCGATCCGCCAGCCGAGGTCGTGATCCACTCCCCGGGCCAGGCACGCCTCGTAGCCGCCGAGGCGAAGCAAGAGGTCACGACGATACGCGCAGTTGGCGCTGTTCAGGAAGCGGACCGGCCGTTCGATTGCGGAATGCGGAATGCGGAATGCGGATTGGGATACGGGGTGGCCGGAGGCAGGAGATAGTCTGTCGCTCCCTCTCTCCCTGTCTCCCTCTCTCCCTCTCGATCTTACAGGCACGGCATCCGGCGGATACTCGTTGTAGCGAATGAAGCGGCAGAAGCGGGACACGGCATTCCCCTGCTCCGCTGCAATGAGCCGCCCCCCCACCCCGCCGACATCCGCCGCCCAATCCGCGCCCGCTATGGCCTGTAGCCAGCAGGGGTCGGGGACGCAGTCGTCGTCAATGAAGATCACCAGGTCGGTGTCCGCAGCCTTGAGGCCCCGGTTCCGCGCCCGGGACTGCCCGGCGTTCTCCTGCCGGTGGTAGTGAACCGTGAATCCCGTCGGTGCCCGCGCCGCGAGGTCGAGGGCAACCGTTTCGGTATCATCCGGGGAGCCGTCGTCGACAATCCGCACAGCCACCGAGAGCAACTCGCCGCCCGGCATTGCGAGGCGGCAGGCGAAGAGGCCCTCCACGCATCGGCGGAGTGACGCCGACCGGTTGTAGGTGGGAATCACCACAGTCAGTTGCGGATTTCGGATTTCGGATTTCGGATTGGGGTGCGGATAGGTTCGTAGCAGGAGCTGATCCACGCGCTCCCTCGCTCCCTCGCTCCCTCGCTCCCTCGCTCCATCGCATGTCCCACTCATCGGACGGCTGCTGCCTCTTCTGGGGCCAACACGGGCTTCTCGGCGGTGTAAACCGTACGCGTGAACTGGTCACGGGGAAGCTCTCCGCTGAGCAGTTTGCGCAGGACGGCGACCTTGCCGCAACGGCCGGCGGTCCATTGCACCCAGTCAAGGAAGGCGAATGGGAGAGCGTCGCGTGATGGAACCCCGGCACGGGCCAGCTTCGCGGCATCGATGGGGAGGGCGAGGAAGCTGCGGAGTCCCCGCTTCCACAGCCCGGCCGTCTCGCCGCGCAGCCGCTTCGCGGTGATCGGGATCTCCTCGTTCCACAGCAGGTTGCGAAGGATGCTGGTATAGCCGCGCCGCCAATAATCGCGGGCCAGAATGCGGACACTCTCGCGGTGGTAGTGGTGTACAAGGGCGTTCGGCTGGTAGCCGACCCGATACCCCGCCTCGGTCAGCCGTCGCCCGAGGTCCTGGTCCACGAGTCGCGGAAGTCGCAACTCGTATCGACCCACCTCCAGCAGCGGTTCCCGGCGGTAGGCGCAGTTGGCGCTGTTCGCGAACTTGCCCGGTCCGGCCGTGGGGGGGTACTCGTTGTAGCGCTGGTAGCGGCAGTAGCGGGAGACCCAGTTCCCCTGACCCGAGGCGACCAGCCGACCTCCCATCGCGGCGGTATCTGAGGACCATTCCGCGTGGACCATGGCGCGGAGCCAGCCGGGGTCGGGGAGGCAGTCGTCGTCCGTGAAGATCAGCAGGTCCGTGTCCGAAGCGTCGATGGCGCGATTGCGTGCAGAGGACTGACCCCCGTTCGGCCCGCAGTGGTAATGGATGCGTGCCGGTCCCACGTACTCCCGCGTCAGTTCCGCGACCATTTCGCCGGTGCCATCCGTCGAGCCATCGTCGGTGACGCGGAGCTCGACCGCAAACCCGACCATCTCGCAGGCGAGGATGCCGTCGAGGCAGCGCCGGAGGCTGTCCCGGCGGTTGTAGGTCGGCACAATGACCGTCACCCTGGTTCTATCGGGCGGCCGCATCGCGCTCCTGCTCCCTCGCTTCGCTCGCCCGCCCTTGGGGTGTAGATCCCTGGGAAGTCGGCATCCCATCCCCGCGCAGCAGGCTGTGCCGCCGGATGAGGGGATTGCTGCTCCCTTCCGGGGCACGCGCCTCCATGCCCTCCAGCGACTCCTTGCCCCGAGCAATGCGGCTCATCATCGCGACCTTGCCGAGGCCCCAGCAAAGCTGCTGCGCCCAAGTCAGCGCCGCGAATGCGAGCGAGTCCTCGGGCGCGACTCCCTTCTCGGTGCGGAGCACTGCGGCCTGCGCCCGGAGGCCCACCGGCAGCAATCCGTGGCTGAGCTCCCGCACCTCCTTGCGCAACCGCTTGCGGTTCGGCACCGCCTGAACCCCCCACAGCACCCGGCGCAGCGTGCTCCGCGCCCCTCGCCGATAGGCACCATGGAGCAGAGCGCGGATCGACTGTCGGTGGTAGTGAACCACCACGGCCTCGGCCGCGTAGTCCAGTTCGAAGCCCGCAGTCAGGATGCGGTGCGAGAGATCCTGAGCCTCGCCGCCGCCGTAGAGGCGTGTGTCCAGCCCATCCAGTTCCAGCAGCACCCGGCGCGGATAGGCGCAGTTGGCGGTGTTCAGGAAGCGGATCGGGCCATCGTCCGGGGGGAACTCGTTGTAGCGGATGTGCCGGCAGTAGCGCTCGATGCGGTTGCCGCCCGTGGGACTGATGATCCTGCCCCCGCGCGCGCCCACTTCCGCAGGCCACGGCCCATCCACCAGTGCGGAGAGCCACCCAGGCTCCGGCACACAATCGTCGTCGAGGAAGACGACCAGGTCCGTAGTGGCGAGCTGTATTGCGCGGTTTCGCGCGGCCCCCGCACCCTGGTGCTTCTGAAGATGGATCACCATCGAGACGCAACGGGGAGCTTCCAGGTGCAGATCTTCGAGGGCCGCCTGTGTGCCGTCGCTTGACCCGTCGTCGACCACATGGAGGTCGACGTGCCGACAGTAGCTCTCGGGCTCATGCAGGCAGCGGAAGAGACCTCGCAGGCAGGCGCGGACCCGCTCACGGCGGTTGTAAGTCGGCACCACCACGGTGACGCGGGAACAGTCGTAGCCAGCGATCGAGCCGTTCTTCAATTGACCCTTCTCAATTGACAAATCTAAGCTCGCCTCATCGCCCATTACACGTGACCGGACCAGGATCGTGATTGGGACGCTACGTAACACACCTAGATTGACCGGGCCCAAGGTCCGTGAGGGCCGCAGGCCGCCGCCTCCCGCCCAAGACTGAACCCTGAACCCCGAACCCTGAACCCACGCGACGGCTGTGCCCACGGTGGACGCTCTCGCTATAATACGCTGTTTGCCGCTTTCGCTCGAAGTCCCGTCGTCCCGCACTATTGTCGCACTCCCCGCGCCGCTCCCAGGCATCCCGCACCGACCTGACCGCATGCCGCAGTATCTCTTGACCAGCGCCAGCAAGACGGTAGGCGGCGTATTCATCCTGGATAGCGGCACCGGTGAGACCCGCCGGATCATGAGCGGAGGATCACGCGGGATCACGCGGGCTGCGGATGGCTGCTATTACGTGGTCTCCGGCACCCGCAATCCGGAGGACGGGGACTCCACCATCCACCGGATCGATCCGGCCACCTGGACCGCCGAGCTGGTCACCTCCCTTCCGGTTGCAGATGCCCACGATTTCCGCTGGCTGCGGAACAGCTTCTTC
>JANPLG010000228.1:0-3913 GCA_031426395.1 Actinomycetes bacterium | reverse complement strand
CCCGCCAAGGGACCCGCCCGCTGAGTCTAACCTATGCTGCTTGAGCGCCGGGCAATGACTACTCTGCAGACCAGGGCGTGCCATCCGTACCCCCGCCAAAGGCGGTGGCCGGAATGACGTTGGATTCCCGCAAGGTCTGCGGCTTCGTCACCTTCACGTGGCCGTCTGCGAACAGGATGTTGGCCGACAAGGCGTGGCGCACCGACGCGAGCGGCTGCGCGGCGATGTAGTTGTAGTCCAGCGTGTTGACATCGTACACCAGGGCGTCGTTGGCGTTGCTTGCCTCGGCCAGCAGGATGGTGGATGAGACGTCGTTGAGCTGGGCCATGGCAGCTCCGGCGGTCGGCGTGGGGGAGCCCGCCTGGTAGTGGACCATCACCATCGCGTAGTCGTTGACCAAGCTCCACTCGTTCACCAGCGGGGTGGCAGCTTGGCTGAAGCGGTTGGCGACGCGGGGAGCGCTGGGGCAGAAGAAGATTCCGTCGTTCTTGATGTAGCTCAGCGCGGCCGTTCGCCAGCTATAGGCGGTGGTGGCGGTCGGCGCGGTGGGGTAGCAGATGCCGTAGCAGGCGAACGGATACTGCTCATCGTAGTCCTGCGCATACATCATCAGTGCCGTCCCGAGCTGCTTCAGGTTGCTCTTGCAGCTTGCGGAGCGGGCCGCCTCACGGGCCTGGGCGAAGACCGGGAAGAGGATGGCCGCCAGGATGGCAATGATGGCGATCACCACGAGCAGCTCGATCAAGGTGAAGCCGCGGCGGGCGGTCGGGCGGCGCAGCAGGCCACGAAGGGATCCAAGGACGTTCATTACAGAGTCTCCGAAAGGCGGGGAGTAGAGAGGATGGCGGGATCAATCAGGAGTGGGCGCTGGCACCCTAAAGATTTGCTTAAGATGCACGCTAGAAGTTCCGCACGGTTCCCATCCGTGCAAGGAAGCGACACTCAATCGGCTGGTACGGTTCTCTATAGCTGGCAGGTGACCATGAGTGAAGAGCAAGCAATCGAATTGGCGAATCTGTCGTAACGCGGGCACCCGTCACCTGAAGCTATGGCGATCCAACCGTTCGATTGGTTCCGTAGTCGGCCCTTGGCTTTTAGAAGTTCTTCAGCTCATTGCGAACGAACGGCGTGGCTGCGCAGAAGAAGCTCGCGGCGGCGCGAGTGAGTTGTCGCGGTCGCCGGTAGGGAGCACCGACCCGGATGGTGAACGGGCCTCCGAACCGCTCCGGGAGCCATCGGAGCCACGACTCGGCGAGTGCATCTTCGGTATGAGTGATCGAACATGAGTGATCGAACATGAGTGATCGAGTATGAGTGATCGAATATGAGTGATCGAATATGAGTGATCAACCAGTACGTTTCGCGGTGGTGGGCCTGGGAATGGGCATCACCCACTGCAAGGACCTCGTGGACGCGCACGGCTGCGAGCTGGTGGCCGTCTGCGACCGGTCCCCTGACCGCCTCGCCAAGACGGCTGCGGATTTCGGCGTGCGCCAATACTCCGAGTACGATGAGCTGCTCCGGGACCCGGATGTGGACGTGGTCAACATCTGCACCCCCTCCGGAACCCACGCGGAGCTGACGGTCCAGGCGCTCCGGGCTGGGAAGCACGTGGTCTGTGAGAAGCCGCCGGATGTGACCGTCGCCGCCGTGGACCGGATGCTGGAAGCGAAGCGCGCCTCCGGCAAGCGGGTGATGGTCATCTTCCAGGCACGCTTCGAACCGGTGTACCAGCACGCCCGCACCACCATTGAGAGCGGCGCACTCGGTAACCTGATCGGGCTGCACGGTGCCGTGACCTGGTACCGCGAGCCGAGCTACTTCGTCTGCCCCGGCATGTGGAAGGGCACCTGGGCGCTGGATGGGGGCGGCTCGCTCGCCAACCAGGGCGTGCACACGCTCGATATTCTCCAGTGGCTCGGCGGCCCCGTTACCGAGGTGTACGGCAAGTTCGGCGTCTATCTCCACGAGATCGAGAGCGAGGATAAGACGGTCGCGGTCCTCACCTTCGCCAACGGGGCGCTCGGCACGCTGACCACCACCACGGCCGCGTACCCCGGCCTGAACCGCGGCATCCTGGTCCACGGCACGCGCGGCACCTTCCAGATCGACGACGACAAGCTGAAGTCATGGCGCGTCCGTGGCGAGTCGCCGGAAGCGGAGCAGGCCGAGGAAACCCGCCTGATGGATACGTACGGCGCCAAGGAGCAGCGGGAGAAATCGACGGCTTCGGATCCCTTCGCCTTCGCCACGCGCGGCCACCTGGTGCAGTTCGAAGCGATGGCCGACGCGGTGCGCAACGATGTCGACCCACCCAATACCCTGGAGACATCCCGCCATACGGTGGAGATCTTCAGCGCCATCTACGAGAGCGGCCGCACTGGGAAGCCGGTCCGACTCGGTTCGTTGCACTGACCGGTCGGGTACCGTTCAAGTCCCAGGACGTTGCCCTGGGCTGGCATATTGCGCCCCTTCAGGGCTCGGGGACCGTGGCTAACACATTGTTCCGTTGGCCGTGGCGGGGAGCACGATCAGGCCGGGTTCAAATGTGTTCCGGGAAGGCAACACTCCCTCGCCCGCGACAGGTACAGCCCGGAATGACGGCGCTGGGAGACGAGATAGGAAGCACTTCGTTCCGATGGCTGGCCGTTCTTTGCGACAGTTTCATGGATGTGGGTGCCGCGAAGGCACGGCAGATTTTGGGAGGGCGGTTGGTCCACGTGGCGGAAGGGTGAATGCGCCCAGACTGACGGTACACGGGGTTGTCCCGTAACCGGTCTGTCGCGAACCATAGCCAGCAGCCTCAGTGCTGCGTTCGATCACGGTAGACGAGGGTAATCCCGAACCCAAACCCAAGGTGCGAGGTCACGTTGACGCTGATGCCATTCGGCTATACAATCCAGGCGTAAGCCCGCTCCAACTGCGGGCCGCACTCTTCACAATCTCATACGTTCGGTTTCGCTAGGGGAGCTTCGGCTGAGAGGGCATTGGCCCGACCCTTCGAACCTGATCCGGATAATGCCGGCGCAGGGAAGCAGACCACCTAATCTGACCTCCAGCGCCGCCTCTCCGTGACTTCACGGAACAGCGGCGCTTTTTGTATTTCGGGAGCAGCATCATGCCCGCGCAGAACGGCGTCACGAACGGTCTCGGCAGCCAGGAGACCCACGGCAAGAACGGCGGCAACGGCCATTCCGCGCAGAACGGCAGCAGCGTCTCCCTGGACGTGCGGAAGCCATTCCCCGCATCCACGCGGGTCTACGTGGAAGGCGGCAACGGGGTCCGCGTCCCGCAGCGGGAGATCGCGCTCAACGGCGGCGAGGCCCCGCTCCGCGTCTACGACACCAGCGGCCCCAGCGGCTACGACGTCCACCTCGGCCTCCCCCGCCTCCGCGAGAGCTGGATCCGCGCCCGTGGCGATGTGGAAGAGGTCGCGCCCAGCTACCGCCCCATCGCGGGCCGCAGCGATGCGGAGATCCCGGAAAGCCTGAAGCGGCGGGTGCTACGTGGCACCGGCAATGTGAGCCAGATGCACTACGCGCGGAAGGGCATCATCACGCCGGAGATGGAGTTCGTGGCGCTGCGGGAGAGCATGGACGCGGAGTTCGTGCGGAGCGAAGTGGCCCGGGGCCGCGCCATCATCCCTTCCAACATCAACCACCCTGAGAGCGAGCCGATGAACATCGGACGCAACTTCCTGGTGAAGATCAACGCCAACATCGGCAACAGCGCCATCGGCAGTTCCATTGAGGAAGAGGTCGAGAAGCTCCAGTGGTCCACCAAGTGGGGCGCGGACACGGTCATGGATTTGAGCACCGGCAAAAACATTCACGCCACGCGCGAATGGATTCTCCGCAACTCGCCCGTGCCGATCGGCACCGTGCCTATTTATCAGGCGCTCGAAAAAGTGAAT
>JANPLG010000227.1:0-7614 GCA_031426395.1 Actinomycetes bacterium | reverse complement strand
GGATTTGCGAAGCGTAGCGTTCGGTAAGCAGTTGCATCGGGGCCACCAACCACGAAGCCAAGAGGAGAGGCTCGCGGGTAACCTTCTCCTCGGCGCAGCCGAACCCCTTATGGTTCTGGCTCCGCCAGGTTAGGATTAGGAACTTGACGTTATGGAGTTCGAAGTGTCGCAGGAGGAGTCCGGCGGACGCCTGGACGTCGTTCTCGCTACGCGCGTCACGCACGTCAGCCGCATGTTCATCCGCACGCTGATCGACCATGAAGAGGCGCGGGTTGATGGCGTGCCTCGGCCGGCGGGCTATCATCTCAAGCCCGGTGAGCGTGTCTCGCTGACGGTGCCGGAGGACGCGCCCACGGCCATGACGCCGGAGCCGATCCCGCTCTCGGTTCTGCTTGAGGACAGCCACCTCATCGTGCTGGAGAAGCCGGCGGGGATGGTGGTGCATCCGGCGGGGCGGCACCGCTCCGGGACTCTGGTGAACGCGCTGGCGCATCATTTCAACGTGGCGGGAGGCGCGATCCCTTCCATCCGGCCGGGTCTGGCGCACCGCCTCGACCGCGCCACGAGCGGCCTGATGGTGGTGGCCAAGACCCAGGTGGCGCTCTCGCGCCTCACCGTCGCCTTCCAACAGAAGCGCGTGGAGAAACGCTACCTGGCCCTGGTGCAGGGCTGCCAAGCCGACGACAGCGGAGACTGGCACGCGCCGATAGGTAACGACCCGGAAGAGCGGCCATGCTGGGGGATCCGGGAAGAGGGTCGACCGGCGCACACACGCTATAGGGTCGTGGAGCGCTTCGCTTGCCACACGCTGCTGGAGCTGGAGCCGGTGACCGGCAGGACCAACCAGCTACGGCTCCACTGCGCGCACTTCGGGCACCCCATCGTGGGAGACGAACTGTTCGGAGCCGGCACAGCGCCTGGGTTGGAGCGTCTCTTCCTCCACGCCCACCGGCTCACCTTTCCGCACCCGATGAGTAGCGTGGCGCTCAGCTTCGAGTCGCCGCTTCCGGACGAGCTCCTGGCGCACATGGCCTCGCTACGAGAATGCCAAGGGCAATGAACGTCAGACGATGGCGCTCTGCGGGAGAGAGAGCGGACGGTTGACCGAAGTGTTCTCCTGGCTTACCAGCACGGTCAGCGCCTCTTCCTGCGCCAGGATGCGCGCTCCTGCCAGGTCAGAGACGTCGGGATGTGCTGCTATGGTTGCCGATGGTGCCCAACGCAAAGAGGGCCGGAGTTGCCTCCGGCCCCAAGCTCTCACTCTTCTGGACCTGTCCTAATGTCGGAACAGGAACTCCTTAGAGTTGATCAGCACCCAGCCAAGATCCTCATAGGCCTGCTTCTTGTCCGGGGCCTTCCCAATGTAGGTCAGCCACTCCCCGCGTTCCCTGTCCGTTGGCTTCCGGGCGAAGGCTGCGAGGTAGAGTTCCTCCAGCACGTCTCCGTCCGGTCTGCCGCTGGCGGCGAGGCGGGAAATCCGGCCGTTGGCATTGCCCAGCTTGCCGTGCAAGTTGCGACCGTTCATCAGCGCAAGCGCCTGGAACAGAGTGGGGTCCTTCTCGCGTTCGCACTCGCAGTTGAGGTTGCGGTCCGGGCGGCCGAACACCTTGAGGAAGGGAGTCCGCGCCTTGTTGCTGGCAAGCTGCGCGGCACGCGTGCCCGTCGGATAGCCGGGGAACTCCTCGCCTACTTCCGTGAACTGGCTGATGGAGTCGAGCAACTGCTCCGCGCTCATGATCCGGGCCAGCGAGTGGCTGAAGTAGGCGACGTCATTCTTGTTCAGCGGCAGAGGCTTGGCGGAGAGCTGGTACGTCCGGCTCTTCATGATCGTCCGCACCAGGTGGCGGAAGTCGAACTTGCTCTCCACGAAATCCTTCGCCAATGCTTCGAGCAGCGGGTCGTTGACCGACGGGTTGCTGTCACGGAAGTCGTCGATCGGCTCCACGAGGCCGCGGCCGAGGACGTTCGCCCAGATCCGGTTCACCATGGCCTTGGCGAAGAAGGGGTTTTCGGGGCTGGTCAGCCAGGTGGCCAGCGCATCGCGGCGGTCCGTGCCGGGTTCCGCCTTTGCCCACGAAGCCGCGCCGAGCGCCTTCGGCTGCATCACCTTGCCGGTGCGGAGGTGGTTCACCTCGCCTTTGGGGTCGAGGAAGACCTCGCCGGTGCTGTCCTTGGTGGGCTTGGCACGCACCTGGGAGAAGAAGGCGGCGAAGGAGTAGTAGTCGTCCTGGGTCCAGCGTTCGAACGGATGGTTGTGGCACTTGGCGCACGTCATCCGGACTCCCATGAAGAGCTGGCTGATTGCCTGGGAGAAGTCGTCCGCAGCGGTGTAGGAGTGGAAGAAGCCGGAGGCCGGGTTGGCCTTCGGGGTTCCCTTCGCGGTGACGATCTCACGGACGAACTGGTCGACCGGCTTGTTGGTGGCGAGGCTGTTCCGAATCCAGTTGTGGAAAGACTTCGCGCCCTCTTCCTGGAGCGTCTCGTCCTGCACGCGGAGGACATCGGCCCACTTCACGGCCCACTGGTCAGCGAACTCGGGACGGGTGGTCAGTTCATCTATGACGCGGGAGCGGCGGTCGGGGCTGGGGTCCGCCTGGAACTTCCGCACCTCATTCGCAGTGGGTAGGAGGCCAACCGTGTCAAGGTAGGCACGGCGCAGGAACTCGGAGTCAGACGATAGCTCCGACGCGGGCACCTGGAACAGCTTGAGCCGATCGTAGATGTGCTTGTCGATGTAGTTCTGGACGGGCGGCTCCACCCACTTGAAGCCTTCGACATCCTTCAGGAAAACGAGTCGCTCGCTCTCCATGAGGTCGGTGAAGCGGGCGAGGACCGCGATATCGCCTCGCTCCGTCGCTTCCACGAGTCCGCCACGGCTGACCGCAGAAAGGTCGAGGTTGCTGGTGTCGAGCTTGGCGAGGTGGGTTACGTCTCGCTGCGTGCCGTCGGAGAAGCGGGCCATCGCCACGACGCGCTGCTTGGCGCCTGCAGGCAGCTTCAGGGTCCGCTTGCCGGGAAGGATCTCCAGCTCCTTGACGGTCGGCGCGCTGCCGCCGTCGTCCCGCGCGCCCTCGGAGATCCAGCGGCTGAGAACCTGGAATTCAGGCTGCTCAGCCGAGAGGCGTTTGCCGCCCGCGTGGGGCACCTGGACCATCGGCTTCAGGAGCAGAATGCTGCGACCGGGTTCCGCCTTGTTCAGCCGCCGCCACCCCTCGCTCACCAGCGTCTGGTAATCGAGATCGGGGTTGTAGCCCTGGAGGCTCAGGCGGAAGCCGCCCTTGCCGGTGGGGGTGCCGTGGCAGGTGCCCGCGCTGCATCCGAGCTTGGTGAGCGCCGGGATCACCTCGTTGCGGAACGAAACCGGCTGCTCCGCCGTGAACTGCTCCACCACCACTGGAACTGTCACTGTGGGCGCGCCGGGAGACGAGATGGCGACACTCGAGCTGCCGTTGCTCTTCGGCCGCAGGACGCGGCGGTCTTCCTCGGCGGCCACCGCAAGCATCTGGGGATTGCTCGGCGTGATCTTGGCCGTGTCGGAGAGATCGCGGAGGGTGCCGTTGGAGTAATGGCCCGTGATGACCAGCCCCTGCTGCGAGCGCCATCCCTGAATGGTCACCGCCTTCGGGACCACCGAGAGGGAAACCAGACGGGCGGCAGGGGCAGTGGCCTTCGCCTCCGCCTTGGTTATCGGCTTGGGCGCGGGTCGCTTGCTGAAGGGCAGCTTCACGCCCGGCTCTGCCTGGACGGGCGTGCCCAGCGCCATGACACCGAGCGCCGTAACGGCGATCAACCCGGAAAACAACAGCGAGTCACGGTCGCACGAACGCATTCAGGCACTCTCTTCTGCTTCGGCCCCGGCTGTGGGGTTCAGTTCGCGATTGATTTGTTGGGCAACGAGGGACGAGTAGGCGGGAGCAGCCACGGCTTACGGGCCGGTCTTGCTTCCCCAAAGCTCATAGACCGGGGAGCCGTCCCGCACGATGGGCAGCGGACGGTCTAGCTGATCCCTGAAGTGCTCGTGGTGATCGATGCCCATCGCGTGGTACACCGTCGCCGCGAAGTCTTCCGGGGTCACGGGGCGCTCGGTGTAGGTCGAGGTCGTCTCGTCGCTCTTGCCGATCACCTGGCCGGTGCGGATGCCTGCGCCCGCCAGCGTGACGCTGTAGCAGAAGGGCCAGTGGTCTCGGCCGGTGGCATCGGTGCCGCCATTCGCCGTGATTTGCCCCACCCGCGGCGTGCGTCCGAACTCGCCCATCGCCACCACCAGCGTGTCGTCCAGCAGGCCGCGCTGCTCCAGGTCTTCCAGGAGCGCGGAGTAGCACTGGTCGAAGATCGGGATGAGCTTGTTCTTCTGCTTCGGGAAGTTGCCCTGATGAGTGTCCCAGTAGTCGTCCGGGGCATTGATCGCGCCGCCCCAGACTACGGTCACCAGGCGGACGCCGGACTCCACTAGTCGGCGGGCCAGCAGCACCTGTTGGGCGTAGATGTTCCGCCCGTAGCGCTCGCGGGTCTTCAGCGTCTCCTGGCCCATGTCGAAGGCGCGGCGCGCGTCAGGCGAGGTGACCAAGTTGAAGGCGCGCTGATAGAAGCTGTCCATCTTCCCGATGGCTGCGGACTTCTCCAGCAGTGGAAATTCGCTCTCCACCAGCTTCAGCAGGTTGCGCCGCGCCTTGAAGCGATCTTCTCCCACGCCACCCGGCAGGGAGAGTTCCTCAACCTCGAACTTCGCTTCGTTCGGATCCGAAACCACCTTGAGCGGGTCGTAGCGCGCGCCGAGGAGGCCGCCGTGGAAGCCGGGCATCTGGATGCCGGTATCGCCCACCAGGGAAGGGGCCAACTGCACGTAGGAGGGGACCGGCTTGGTGGCGGGACTCAGGTAGCTGACCACCGAGCCAAGCGCCGGGTAGTCGTCGGAGTTGAGCCCGAAGTTGTTGACGTCTCGCTTGGGGGCCATGCCGGAGAGGGCGTAGTAGCCGGCGGGTGCGTGATTCTTCACGTAGTGCGTCATCGAGCGGATGATGGCAAACTTGTCGGCCATCTTCGCGAGACGCGGCATGTGCTCGCAGATCTGGATGCCGTCCACGTTGGTGCTGATCGGCTTGAACTCGCCGCGGATCATCTCCGGCGCGTCCGGCTTCATGTCCCACATGTCAAGCTGGGACTGGCCGCCCATGAGGAAGAAGATAATGCAGTTCTTGGGACTCTTGCCGGTCTTGCCCACCGCTTTGGCGGCCGCAGCCGCAGCAGCTTCGCCCCGAAGCAGTTCGGGAAGGCCCAGGCCCATGGTCCCAAGTGCGCCGACGCGCACCAAGTCCCGCCGGGTGATCCCGTCACAAAGGCGCGCCTGGTTTCCCTTGATGCTGATCATTGCGGACGATGCTCCTTCACGGCGCCGCACGCTCTGCGCGGCAAATCCTGGCGGCTCTCCGCCAGCGGTGCCCCCGAACCCACGGCGGGCATTGGATGAGCCGCCATTAGCTTAGCGGCCGGATGCTCCCGTGCTCTTCCAACTGCATTGAGTTTCCACTGTGTCGGCCCCGGAAAGCAACATGCGGACGCTCGACGGCCTCGCCGGCGGTGCCTTGCAGTGGGCAATCCGAGCAGATTACACGCAGTTCTCGGTCGATTCTTGAGAGGCTGTGGGCTGCGGATGGTTTCGCTGGAAACGGCCCATGCGCCGATCCAGAGAGAGATGGAGAGATGGAGAGAGTGAGGGATTGTGGGACGGACATTCGGCATATGGCAAGCTAGCTTGCTTGTCAATCAGTAATCCGCAATCAACCGAAGGGTGCGGTGGAGAGTCCAGCCGGCCGCCGTGATCGAACGCAGCGCTAGGCTGCTGGCTATGATTGGGGGCGCCTGATCAGCCGTTGCTCATCAGGCGAGCCACTTCCCCGGCCAGTTCCCGAAAGGTCGTTGCGGTGAAGATTTCACTGATGCGGGTGGTGTCGATCTCCCGACCCAGCTCGTCCTCCAGGAAGACGACGAAGTCCACGACGTCCAGGCTCTCCTTGAGGAGGCTCTTCGGATCCAGCTCAGCAAATCGCTCCATCGCAGCGGGCTGCTCCTTCTCCTGGAAGTAGCGCCGCATCACGTCCAACATTCCGGCTTCGTCCACCTGGCTCTCCTCTCCCGTACACCCGCCTTCGTCAGTCCCTCACGCAGCCGACGATCACGACACCCGCCGCAGACGACCGTAAACCACGTTGAACCCCGCGCCCATTGTCAGAAGGTTCACCGCACCGCCCACCGGAGTTTGCGATACGAGATCCTTAAGTACGTGGAGCACGCTCACACTGCTCATGTTCGAGTACTCGCGGAAATGGCTGGCGGAGGGCTGGATCGCCTCCTTGGGAATTCCGAGGGCGCGGGTGAGCCGCATCAGGATCAGGATGCCTGCCGGATGGATCGCCCATCGTGGCTCATCGCGCCAACCGCTCTCGGTGTCACGGAGCGTCTCCGAAAGCAACTCTCGCACCTCGCGCTCGAACGATTTTTCGTCTGCGAGAGCGAAGTGGTAGAACTCGCCGTAGCCCCAGCGGATCAGGTCGATGCCGGTGACGGAGTGCTGCCGGTAGTGCATCTCCTCAATGGCGAGCGCTGGTGCGTCCGACCACGCCTCGCGGGTGACCCATAGGGCGGCCGCGCCGTCCCCGAAGGTGCAGTTGCCCTGCCAGGCATCGAGTGCCAGTGACCGTGCGTTCACCATCGTGCTCGGCAATTCAACCGCCACGATCAGTACGTTCCGGTACGAGTCGTCGAGCGAACGGGCCAGATTGAGGGCTTTGCTGCTGCCGGTGCACCCCACGTTTGAGAGGTCGATCAGCATGCTGTTCGGGCCGACGTGCCGGCCGAGGCGGCGTGCAATCCGGTAGCTGATCCCCGGCATCAGGTTGCCAGAGGCCGTGGTGGCAATCACGGCGTCGAACTGCACCCCGCGGCTCTCCGCTTCGGGGAGGATCTGCTCTGCAAGGGCGTCGCACGCTTCCTCAACCCCACGCTGGAACGCTTCGGCGCGGCCCTGAAACGGTCCCAGCTCTGCCCAATCCGGGTTGATCGAGTGGCGGGAGCGCTGCCCCACCAACTGAAACCGCACGAAGTCCCGCACCGCCTTGCGCTGCTCGTCCGTCCCCTCGAGGCGGTCGATCATCGGCTCGAACGCGGCCAGGAGGCGGGGGTTGTCCCAGGCCTCCCCAAGCGTGGTGGTGTAGATCTGATTGACGAAGCGCATCAGCGTGATTTCGGAATGCGGAATGCGGATTGGCAACCGGGCGGCCTCTGCTCATCTAGGAGCTAGCCTGCCGCGAGGTCCCACGGAGCGCGGGCGTCCCGCCCGCACCTACCCAGGGAATCGCGGCCCCGCGCGGAACCTCAGGTAACCCGCAATCCGCAATCGTAACGACTGGTCGCCAGTGTAGCACGAGGGTGCGTTGCGCACCAATTCATCCGCAGTGCCGGGTGGGTTCCTGGATCTGGGCAACCTCAGCAATTCTCACGAACAAGCCGGTAGCCTAGCGCCTAGTGCGCGTGGTTCGCAGGAGACCGCAGGGGGGCCATCCACCTGGCTGGACGTGGCGCGTCCCCCTTGGGAGCACGGTAGACCCACGGCCACAA